>DATKAB010000151.1 GCA_035498555.1 Candidatus Sulfotelmatobacter sp. | reverse complement strand
GGCGCCGACACCACGGTCCAGGTGCGGGCCGAAGGGTCGAACCACATCACCGCGACATTGTTCGGGTCCTGCACCTTCGCGTCATCGAAGCGCCCCTGCAGAGTGACGGGCGCGCTGAAGCCATTGAGGGACGCGGGCGAGATCTCGAGCTGACACACCAGCTCGGACGGCTCGGGAACCGTGAGGGTGACGGTTGCGGTGCCTCTGAACGCCCCCGGGGGAACGGTCAGCCGGAAGTGGCCGACCTGGACCGTGCCGCCGTTGCTGCCGTTGATGTTGCCCGAGCCCTTTTCGGGCTTCCCACCGTTTCCGATCGGCACCGGAACCCCGATCAGGCCCGGGGGATCGACATCATCGTCGGCCACGGTGCGCAACACCTGAAGTCCGCCGGCGCGGACGTTGGAATCACTGGCGAGGACACTGGCGGTGGCACCGGACGCGGGAATCGATCTCGGCGCCGTGGGACCGCCTCCGCCGCAGCCGGCGAGGACGGCCAGCACGAGCACCGTTACCGACCACCGGATCGGATTGCGGTGACTCTGCATGGCTTCCTCCACTGGACCCGGGATGCCCGACCGGTTCGCGAGGTCGAGAACCTGCTCTGGGCGCTCTAAGCCCCTTGTCCGCCATGGATTCACCGCATGCCGCGTGCCGCGCGACGATTCGCGCCGTGCAATCCGCGCACGATCGAAGTGCAATCATTCCGGCAACTTCGTGGGACCGGTTCGGGTGCGAACGCGCGGGGCGCAATGCGTGCACGATGAGCCTGCAACGTCGGCCCGAGCTGGGCCTGCGGGTTTTTTCGGGCGCCTGGGTGGTTTTTCCGGGGGCTTCGGCCCCGCTAGTAGCGTGGCACGCTCGGATCCACGAGTTGCGACCAGGCCTCGATGCCGCCGCGCAGGTTCTTGAGCTTCCGGTAGCCCGCCTGGTGCAGGAACTCGAGCGCCCGCATGCTGCGATGGCCGTGGTGGCACTGGAGCACGATCGGCGTACGGGTGTCGAGCTCCGGCAGGCGCGCCGGCAGGGAGCCGAGCGGGATCAACTTCGCGCCCGGAATGCGGGCGATCTCCCACTCGTGGGGCTCGCGGACATCCACCAGCACGAACTCTTCGCCGCGCTCCTGCATGTCCCGGAGCTCGCGCGGCCCGATCTCCCAGCGCGCCAGCTCGGCCTCGGCCTCGCCGGTGGGAGTGATGCCGCAGAACTGCTGGTAGTCGATCAGCTCGTGGATCGAGGGGTGATCGCCACAGATCGGGCACTCCGGATCCTTCTTCAACTGGAGCTCGCGGAACTTCATGTCGAGCGCGTCGAAGATCAGGAGCCGGCCCACCAGCGAATCGCCGATCCCGAGGATTCGCTTGAGCGTCTCGATCGCCTGGATCACTCCGATCACGCCGGGCAGCACACCGAGCACGCCGCCCTCGGCGCACGACGGCACCAGTCCCGGCGGCGGCGGATCGGGATACAGACACCGGTAGCAGGGCCCGATCCGAGCATCGAACACGCTCGCCTGCCCTTCGAAGCGGAAGATGCTGCCGTAGACATTGGGCTTTCCGAGCAACACGCAAGCATCATTGACCAGGTAGCGGGTCGGGAAATTGTCGGTGCCGTCCACCACCACGTCGTACGGCCGGATGAGCTCCAGCGCGTTGTCGCCGGTCAGCGTGGTCTCGTAGCCGTCCACCTGCACGCCGGGATTCAGATCGCGAAGCCGCGCGCGCGCCGATTCCAGCTTCGGCTTCCCGACCGTCGAGGTGCCGTGCAGGATCTGGCGCTGGAGATTGCTCGCGTCCACGATGTCGAAATCGACGAGCCCCAGCCGGCCCACGCCGGCCGCGGCGAGGTAGAGCGCGAGCGGCGAGCCGAGCCCGCCGGCGCCGATCACGAGCACGCTCGCCGCCTTGAGCTTCCGTTGCCCTTCGAGGCCGACCTCGGGAAGGATCAGGTGACGGCTGTAGCGCAGGAGCTCGTCCTGCGTGAGCGGCGGCAGGCCGTCTTCACCGGTCGCCCACGACGGCGGCTTCCGCTCCGGCGCGCCACCGGCGATGCTCGGCACGATCGTGAGCGTGTCGCGGTCGCGCAGCGGTGTCTCCTCGCGCTGCAGATGACGCACGTCCTCGTCGTTGCGATACACGTTGACGAAGCGCCGCAGGCGGCCCCCCTCGTCGTACAGGTGCCGGCGCAGCGCGTCGTGGCGGTCGACCAACAGGCGCAGCGCCTCGCCGACGGTGGCGGCGCGCACCTCGACGCTGGATTGCGACTCCGCGTAAGCGCGCAGCGGAGTCGGCAGGTGAATGCGAACGTTGGCGATCATTCCTCGCTCCTCAAGGCTCGATCGGCCGGCTCGGCCGGTGAATCGAGCACGATTTCTTCGGGTTCGAAGCGGCTGCGGTCGTCGGTGAGGCGCCACGAATGGGCGTCCCTCACCTCTCCCCGCTCCACGCTCACGATCAGATACGAATACCATGGCCAGGCATGTTCCAGGTCGTACGCGGAAGGACGGCTCGGATGATCGGGATGGGAATGGAAGAAGCCGATCACGTCGAGGCCGCTCCCCCGCGCCTGCTTCTCGGCGGCGAGGAACTGCTCGGGAGCGATCAGGTAGCGACGTTGTCGTTCGTCACCCTGCACGTTGTCGAAGCCGATCACGCGCTCGACCTCGCGCCGCCCGTCCCGCTCGCGGCCCAGCAGCACGCCGCAGCCTTCCTCGGGATAGGCGCGACACAAGTGTGTGTGCACGGTCTCGGTGTGCCGGGCGCGCAGTCGCAGCATCAGCAGTCCTTCCACAGCGGCTCGCTCAGGTAGCGCTCGGCCCCGTCGGGGAGGATCGCGACGATCACGCCCGACTGGAGCCCCTGCGCCACGCGCTCCGCGGCGACCAGCGCCGCGCCCGACGACCAGCCGAGCAGCAGCCCGCGCCGCGCCTGGCGCTTGACCATCGCCACCGCCTGCTCGCTCTCGACCTCGAGCGTGCGATGCGCGACTCGTGGATCGTAGATCGGCGGCGTGAGCGCCGTGGGCAGATGCTTCAGACCCTCGAGCGCGTGAACCGGCGAATCGGGCTGAACCGCCACGATCTTGATGCCGGGCGACAACTCGCGCAGCCGGCGGCCGGTGCCCACCAGAGTTCCCGAGGTGCCGATGCCCGCGATCAGGTGCGTGACCCGGCCTTCGGTGTCGGCCCAGATCTCCTCGGCGGTGCCGGTGTAGTGCGCGCGCCAGTTGGCGTCGTTCGAGTACTGATCCAGATGGATGTAGCGATCCGGATCGGCCGCGTGAATCCGCCGTGCCGCGAGGATCGCGCCATCGGTGCCGGCGAGGCGATCCGTGAAGCGCAGCTCGGCGCCGAGCGCCGCCAGCAGGCGTTTGCGTTCGTCATTGGCGTTCTCGGGAACGCACAGGCAGACGTGATAGCCGCGCGCGGCGCCGATCCAGGCCAGCGCGATTCCGGTGTTGCCCGAGGTGGCATCGAGCAACACCCGTCCCGGGGCGATCGGCCCGGCCGCTTCCAGCGCCCGGATCATGCCCCAGGCCGCGCGGTCCTTGACCGAACCGCCGGGATTCAGCCACTCGGCCTTGCCGAGCACGGTCACCTGGTCGCTGACTCCGCTCAGTGCTCCGATTGGGACGAGCGGGGTGCGACCAATGCGTTCGGTGAGATCGAACGCGCGAGCCGGGTCGAGGATGCGCGAGTCCACAGTGTGCTTATGATGCGGCGATTGGTGCGGTAGGATGCTGCCGTGATTCTCGCCGGGGACGTCGGTGGCACGAAGACGCAGCTCGCGCTCTACGAGCCGGGCGGCTCCCCGCGCTCCCCGCGCAGCCAGAAGCGCCTCCCCAGCCGCGATTACCCCTCTCTCGAAGCCCTGGTCGGAGCGTTCGTCGACGGCTCCGGGGTCCGCCCGAGCCGGGCGGTGCTGGGGATTGCCGGCCCGGTGGTGGACAACCGCTGCGAGGCCACCAACCTCCCCTGGCGCATGTCCGGCGCCGAGATCGGCGCGGCGCTGGGCGGGGCGCGCGTCACCCTGCTCAACGATCTGGTCACCACCGCGTGGGGAGTCGGAGAGCTCTCCCCCGCCGATCTGGCGACGTTGCAGCCGGGTCTCCCGCTCCGTGGCAATCGAGCGCTGATCGCGGCCGGCACCGGACTCGGCGAGGTGATCGTGGTGCGCGACGGCGAGCGCTGGATCGCGAGCGCCTCCGAGGGCGGACACGCCGACTTCGGATCGCGCACCCCGCTCGAGGACGAGCTGCTGGTGTGGATGCGCGCGAAGTACGGTCGGGTGAGCTACGAGCGCGTGTTGTCGGGACACGGGCTTGCCGATCTCCACCGGTTCATGCGCGCCACCGGTCGCGGCGAGGAGCCCGCGGCGGTGGCGACGGCGTTCGACCAGGCCGCCGACCCCGCGATGGTGGTGACGCAGAGCGCGCTCGAAGGGGGCTGCGAGCGCGCGCGGCTCGCGCTCGAGCTGTTCTGCGACGTCTATGGCGCCGAAGCCGGCAATCTGGCGCTCAAGGGTCTGGCGGTGGGCGGCTTCTACGTCGGCGGCGGCATCGCGCCCAAGATCCAGCGGGTGATCGGGAGCGGCCGCTTCATCCGCTCCTTCACCGACAAGGGGCGCCTGCGGCCGGTGCTCGAGCAGATGCCGGTGTCGCTGATCCGGGACGAGAACACTTCCCTGTGGGGCGCAGCGCGCCTCGCGCTGGCCGACAACGATTGAGGAGCGTCGCATGAGCACTCCGCTTCCCGAGCCCATCGTCGCGACCGCGCTCGACCGGCTCGCCGCCAACACCATTCGCTTCCTGGCTGCCGACGCCGTCGAGAAGGCGAAGAGCGGCCACCCCGGCCTGCCGATGGGCATGGCGGATGTCGCCTATGTGCTGTGGACACGTTTCCTGCGCTACCAGCCCCAGGACCCGGCCTGGCCGAACCGCGACCGCTTCGTGCTGTCCGCCGGCCACGGCTCGATGCTGCTCTACTCGATGCTCCATCTCGCCGGCTACGACCTGCCGATGGAGGAGCTGCAGCGCTTCCGACAGCTCGGCAGCCGCACGCCGGGACATCCCGAGCACGGCCTCACGCCGGGCGTCGAGGTGACGACCGGACCGCTCGGACAGGGCGTGGGCAACGGGGTGGGCCTGGCGCTGGCCGCGAAGCTGCTGGCCGCACGCCTCGGCGATTCCAGTTTCTCACCCATCACCTGGCGCGTGTTCGGAATCGTGAGCGACGGCGACATGATGGAGGGCGTCGCCTCCGAAGCCGCATCCCTGGCCGGACACTGGCGGCTCGGCAACCTCGTCTATCTCTACGACGACAACCACGTTTCGATCGAGGGCAACACCTCGCTGGCTTTCACCGAGGACGTCGGCGCGCGTTTCGCGGCTTACGGATGGCACGTCGAGCGCGCCGACGCCTACGATCACGAAGCGATCGCGGGCGCGCTCACGCGCGCCGTCTCCGACACCGAACGACCGAGCCTGGTGATCACGCGCAGTCACATCGGCTACGGCGCGCCGCACAAGCAGGATACGCGCGAAGCCCACGGCGAGCCGCTCGGCGCCGATGAGCTGGCGGCCGCCAAGCGCGCGCTCGGCTGGCCCGAGTCGCCGTCGTTTCTGATTCCGCCCGAGGTGCGCGAGCGGTTCGCGGCGCGCGCCGCCGAGCTGCGCCCCGACTACGAGCGCTGGAAGCGCGAGTGGGCCGCGTGGCGCGAGCGCGACCGGGACGGCGCCGAACGGTGGGACCGGCTGATGGAGCGCCGCGTGCCCGTCGACCTGTTCGACCGGCTGATCGCGGCCGCGCCCGGCGGCGCCGCCGCGACCCGCGCGCACGGCAACGCGGTGCTGCAGCGCGCCGCGGCGCTGGCGCCGGCGCTGATCGGCGGCAGCGCCGACCTCGAGCCCTCGACCAAGACCCGGATCAAGGACTCGCCTTCGATCGCGCGCGGTGAGTTCGACGGACGCAATTTCCATTTCGGCATTCGCGAGCACGGCATGGGCGCGATCCTGAACGGACTCGCGCTCTCGGGCGGTTTCATTCCCTACGGCTCGTCGTTCCTGGTGTTCACCGATTACTGCCGGCCTTCGATCCGGCTCAGCGCGCTGATGAAGCTCCACGTGATCTGGGTGTTCACGCACGATTCGGTGTTCCTCGGCGAGGACGGCCCGACCCACGAGCCGATCGAGCAGCTCGCCTCCCTGCGGCTGATTCCCAACCTGCTGGTGATCCGGCCGGCGGACGGGCTCGAGACCGCGGCCGCCTGGGGCGTGGCGCTCGAGCGGCACGAGGGACCGACGCTGATGGCCCTGACGCGACAGACGCTCCCGGCCCTCGAGCGGCCGGCCGGATTCGATCCGGCACAACTCCGCCGCGGCGGCTACCTGCTGCGCGACACCCGACTCCCTTCGCCGATCTCCCTGATCGCCACCGGCTCCGAGGTCTCGCTCGCGGTCGAAACCGCCGGGCGCCTCGAAGCCGAAGGGATCGGCGCGCGCGTGGTGAGCATGCCGGCGCCGCAACGCTTCCTGCAGCAGGACGAGGCGTGGCGCGATCTCGTGTTGCCGCCCGGCGGGCGTCGCGTGGTGATCGAGGCCGGCGCCACCGGCGGGTGGTATGCCGTCGCGGGCGACGGCGGCCTGATTCTGGGTCTCGATCGGTTCGGCGAGTCGGCGCCGCTCGAGGCGCTGCGCGAATACTTCGGCTTCACGCCCGAAGCGGTGACCGGGCGCATCCGGACATGGCTGAGCTCGTAGCAAGTTCGTGGAGCGGATCGCGAGTCCGCGGCAGCCTGCTGGTCGCGCTGGGAGCGCTCTGGCTGATGGGGCCACGGGTTTCGCAGGCGGCGAAGAGGACCCCGGACGAGACCGGCTCCGAGTTCTTCAAGCCACGGCACTACGAGACGCTGGTGGCGGCGGGAGGCGCGCACGCTTACGAGAGCGACATCTTCAATTTGTCGCCTGACGAAGGCTCGCACCCCGGGATCTTCCTCGATTTTCGACTGCGCCAGCTGCTCAACGACTCGTGGGCCTTCGGCTTCCACATCTTCGGCACCACCGAGAAGACCGCCCAATACCTTCTCTTCCCGCCGGGAGTGACCAGCGGCGTGCAGGCGCGATTCGATCTCACCGTGATCCACACCGGACTCGATGCGCGCTACCGATTCTCCTCCGGCCCGATCCAACCCTACCTCGAAGCCGGGCTCAGCTACGTCGGCGGCGGCGCGGACAACGACACCTACGGTCATCTCGGCATGCAGGGCTTCAGTATCGGCCCGGGCGCCGGCGTGGTGGTGCCGGCCGGCACTCATCTCCTGCTCGGCGCCGAGCTTCAGTACGCCTACGGACGCGCGCGCTGGAAGGACAATCCCTCGGTCAATTCCTCGAGCCGCGAATACGATCCGTCGCTGCTCGCGGTTGCCGGCACGCTCGGCTGGCACTGGGGACACTAGCGGCGTGAGCGCTTCGAACCCCGGGCGAGAGGCCACGGCCGGCGCGACCTCGGCGAGCCGGCCGTGGCTGGCATTCGCCGGCTGCTGCGCGATCTGGGGCAGCACGTTTCTGTTCATCAGCATCGGCAACGACGAGCTGGCCCCGGTGTGGGCCGCCGCGCTCCGGCTCGCCTGCGCCTCGATCATCCTGTTCGCGTTGAGCCGGTGGACCGGCCAGAAGCTGCCGAGCGGCCCGGGACTGTGGCCGGCGATCGGCTACGGCGCGCTGCAGTTCGGACTCAACTTCCCGTTGCTCTACTGGGGCGAGAAGACCGTGCCCTCGGGCATCGCCGCGGTGCTGTTCGCGACCATACCGCTCTCGTCCGCGATCTTCGCGCGGCTGTTCGGCATCGAGCGGTTGCAGCCGCTCAAGTTGTTGGGCGCGCTGATCGCGATCGGCGGCGTGGCGGTGATCGGCGGCCCCTCGGGCAACCCGACCGAATGGATGGGGGTGTTCGCGGTGCTGGCGGCGGTGGTCGCGGCCTCGCTCGGCACCACGCTGCTGAAAATGGGGCCGCGGCCCGCGCCCTTCGCCACCAACGCGCTGGGCTCGCTGGTCGGTCTCCCCATCTGTCTCGCGATCAGTCGTGCGCTGGGCGAGAGCTGGACGATCCCTCACAGCGCGAGCGCCTGGATCTCGATCGGCTACCTGACACTGGCGGGATCGGTGGGGGCGTTCGTGCTCATGACCTGGCTGCTCCATCACTGGCCGGTGACGCGAGTCGCCTTCATCTCGGTGGTGACCCCGATCGTGGCGATGCTGCTCGGCGCCCTGGTGCGTCACGAGCCGTTGACGCTCGCGAGCCTCGGCGGCTCGGCGCTGGTGCTGGCCGGCCTCGGCTGCGCGCTCGCCGGTGATCGGCTCCCCACGCGATCGAGCGGTCATTGATCGGCGGGGAGCGCCGCGCGCTTGCGCGTTCCGCGCTCAAGGGGCATCTTTTTCGCGCGGTCTGAAGCCCCGAGGCGAACCGCGCCTCGCTCGAGGAAGGGAGAGTCATGGCAGCCGGTAAGACGCGCCGCAAGCCCCGATCGGCCTCCCGCCAGCCAGCACGAAAGCCGGTCCCGAAGCCGAAGCGTGCGGCTCGCCCGCCGAAGCCGGCGCGCCGCCCGGCGGCGACTCCACAGAAGGCGCCGAATGGGCGGTCGGTCGGCACCGGGATCGGGCTCAACTTCCACCACATGGATTTCACCTCCCACGATCTCGAGGCGATGAAGCGCTTCTACGCCGAGACCCTGGGTTTCACCAACGTGGTGCTCGACCCGAAGGCCGGATACATGACGGTGTTCGTGACGCCGAACTCGAGTGTCGGCTTCATGCCCCCGATGGGCGGCGCGCCGGATCAGTGGCGGCCGCCGGGAGAGCCCGCCTTCTATTTCGTCGTCGATGACGTGGACGAGGCCTACCGCAAGTTGACCGCGCGCGGCGTGTCGTTCGAGCAGGAGCCCCGCGACATGCCGTGGGGCGACCGCATCGCCATACTCAAGGACCCCGAGGGGCGCGGCGTGTGCCTGGCGCAGCGCCTGGGCAAATAGGAACGGAGCGCATCATGGAGAGTCGTGCGGAACAACTGCTCGCGCTCGGACAGAGCGTGTGGCTCGACTACATCCGGCGCCGCGATCTCGAGGACGGAACCTTCGACCGGCTGGTGAGCCAGGCCGGCGTGGTGGGAGTGACGTCGAACCCCACGATTTTCCAGAACGCCATCGCCAGCTCCGACGACTACGACGAATCGCTCCAGCAGCACGCGCGCCGCGGGCTCGCCGGGCCGGAGTTGTTCGAGGCGCTCGCGGTCGAGGACATCCAGCGCGCCTGCGACCATCTGCGCGACGCCTTCCAGCACACCGGCGGGCGTGACGGCCGCGTCAGCATCGAGGTCAATCCGCGCCTCGCCAACGATACCCCCGGAACGATCGACGAGGGCCTGCGGCTCCACCGCGAGGTCGGGCGCCCCAACGTGATGGTCAAGGTGCCCGCCACCGCCGCCGGCCTGCCCGCGATCACCGAGCTGACCGCGCAGGGCGTGTGCGTCAACGTCACATTGATCTTCTCGCTGGCGCGTTACGAGCAGGTGATGGACGCGTACCTCTCCGGGCTCGAACAGCTCGCCAAGCGGGCGGGCTCGCTCGAGTCGATCGTGTCGGTGGCCAGCTTCTTCGTGTCACGCGTGGACAGCAAGGTGGACAAGGTCATCGAGCAGCGCCTGGCCACGCTGCCGGCCGGCGCCACCGAGCGCGCCGAGCTGGAAGCCGCGCGAGGCAAGGCCGCGATCGCCAACGCGCGGCTCGCCTACCATCGGTTTCGCGAGGTGTTCGCTTCGCCGCGGTTCGCCACGCTCGACGCTCAGGGCGCCCGCGTCCAGCGGCCGTTGTGGGCCTCGACCAGCACCAAGAATCCCGCCTATCGCGACGTGCTCTACGTCGAGGAGCTGATCGGTGCCGACACCGTGAACACCATGCCGCCGCAGACGCTCGCCGCGTTCAACGAACACGGCGTGGTGGAGTCGCGGATCGAGCACGATCTCGAGGGAGCGCGCGAGCTGTTCCAGCGTCTCCCCGCTCTCGGCGTTCCGATCGATGCGCTGATCGGTCAGCTCGAGCCCGAAGGGGTCGCCGCTTTCGTCAAGTCGTACGAGTCGCTGCTCGAGACTCTCGAGAGCCGCCGCCTGCAGATGGCCGGCGGGCGCGGCTGATGGAGTCGCTCGGGCCCTACGCGCCGGCATTCGAAGCGCGACTTCGCAAGCTCGACGCCGAACGCTTCGTCGAGCGCCTGTGGGCGCACGACGACTCGCTGTGGGGCGCCGATCCCGAGCGGCGCCGGGTCGCGGCCAATCGCCTCGGCTGGCTCGAAGTGCCGGGTTTCATGCGCGACGAGGTCGATGCGCTCCACACGCTCGCCATCAGTATCTGGCGTGAGGGATTCACGCACGCGGTGCTGCTCGGCATGGGTGGATCGAGCCTGGCCCCCGAAGTGCTGCGGCTCACCTTCGGCGTGAAGCCGGGCGCGATCGAGCTCGAGGTGCTCGACAACACGTCGCCGGCCGCGGTGCGCGCGGTCGCCGAGGGTCTCGATCCCAGAACCACCCTGTTCCTGGTGTCGTCCAAGTCGGGCTCGACCCTCGAGGTGACTTCGTTCGAGCGCTACTTCTACGAGTGGGTGCGCGCGGCGCGCGGCGCTCAGGCCGGACGCGCGTTCGTGGCGATCACCGACCCCAGCACCTCGCTGGAAAAGCTCGCGGTCGAGCGGGGTTACCGGCGCGTGTGCTCCAATCCTCCCGACATCGGCGGGCGCTACTCGGCGCTCTCCTATTTCGGGCTGGTGCCGGCTTCGCTCATTGGCGTGGACACCGGCGATCTGCTCGACACCGCGCTGGCCGAAGCGCGCGCGAGCGGCGCGAGGGTGCCGGCGTCCGAGAATCCCGGCGTTCGCCTGGGTGCGGCGCTCGGCGAGCTGGCGCTCGCCGGTCGAGACAAGCTGACGCTGGTGCTCGGGGAAGAGATCGCCGCGCTCGGTTCATGGATCGAGCAGCTGATCGCCGAGAGCACCGGCAAGCTCGGCCGGGGCATCGTGCCCGTGGCGGGTGAGCCGCTGGGCGCGCCCTCGGTCTACGGCGACGATCGCGTCTTCGTCGTGGCAGCGGTGAAGCCGTTGCCGGCCGAGACCGAATCGGCGCTGGCGGCGCTGGCGAGCGCCGGACATCCGATCCTGCGCTGGAACGTTTCCTCGCTCTCCTCGCTCGGCGCCGAATTCCTGCGCTGGGAGATCGCGACCGCCACCGCCGGCGCGGTGCTGGACGTCGACCCGTTCGACGAACCCAACGTCACCGAGGCGAAGCAGGAAACCCAGACCGTGCTCTCGGGCTACCTCGAGCGCGGAGAATTCGCGCCGCCGCAGCCGGTGGCCTCGCAGGGCGGGCGATTCGTCGAAGCGCCGCCGGCGACCGCCGCCGCGCTTCGCGCCCGCGCCGGCTCGGATCCGGCGGCCTGGGTGCCGGCGCTGCTGGCGCTGGCGAAGCCCGGCGACTATCTCGCGCTCCTCGCCTATCTCCACCGCACGCCCGAGCGCCACCGGCGGATCGAGACGCTGCGTCTGGCGCTCCGCAATGCGTCGCGGCTCGCCACCACCACCGGCTTCGGCCCGCGCTTCCTGCATTCGACCGGCCAGCTCCACAAGGGCGGCCCCAATACCGGGCTGTTCGTCCAGATCACCGGCGACGAAGGCGACGAGCTCCCGATCCCGGGCGAGAAGTACGGCTTCGGCGCGCTGCGGCGCGCGCAGGCGGCCGGCGACTACGAAGTGCTGGTGCGCCGGGAGCGGCGCGTGCTGCGCATCCATCTCGGCGGCGACATCGAGAGCGGGCTCGACGCGCTGATCGAAGCGGCGAGTTCGAGCGCGGCGGTCAGGACCTAGTTCGCGAACCACTCTCCCAGCTTCGACACGTCGACATTGCCGCCCGAGAGGATGATGCCCACGCTCGGGCGCGTCTCTCCCGCCGCCTCCGGCCAACCCGGGCCGGTTCCCGAAGCGTCGGCGACCCCGACGCGACCCATCCGGTAGGCCGCCAACCCGAGGACTCCGGTCGGCTCCACCACCAGCTTCATGCGCTCGAACACGAAGCGCATCGCTTCGATCAGCGCCGAGTCGGGTACCAGCGTGATGCCCGAGACGCACTGGCGGATCACGTCGAAGGTCAGGGTCGAGAGTTGCGGCGTGCGCGCGCCGTCGGCGATCGTCTCACCGCACGGCCGGCGCATGAGGCGGCCCATCTCGAGCGACTTCGCGGCGTCGGGACCGGCTTCGGGCTCGACTCCCACCACGCGGCATCCGGGCGAGGCGTGACGCGCGGCCAGCGCCGAGCCCGAGATGAGTCCGCCGCCGCCGACCGGGACGATCAGCAGATCGAGCGGGCCCACCTCTTCGAACAACTCGAGCGCGGCCGTGCCGGCGCCGGCGATGATGTCGGGGTGATCGAATGGCGGGATCAGCGTGGCGCCGCGCTCGCGGGCGATCCGATCGGCGAGCGCTTCGCGTTCCGCTCCCACCTGATCGTAGAAGACCACCTCGGCGCCGTAGCCGCGGGTGGCCGCGATCTTGATGCGAGGCGCGAAGCTCGGCATCACGATCGTCGCCGGGATGCCATGGAGCTTCGCGACCAGCGCCACCGCCTGGGCGTGATTGCCGGAGGAGTAGGCGACCACGCCGCGGGCTCGCTGCGCCGGAGGGAGACGCGTGATGGTGTGATAGGCGCCGCGGAACTTGAACGCGCCCATCCGTTGCAGGTTTTCGCACTTGAAGTAGACGCGCGAGTCGAACTCGGTATCGAGCGTGCTCGAAGTCATTACCGGGGTGCGGTGAGCGATGCCCTCGAGCAGCCGGCGCGCGCCGAGCAGGCGTTCGGTGAGCGCCGACAGATCGCCAGCCGGGCCGAGCGGCGGCGGCGGCAGCGTGCCGGGCGGCCCCGGCTCGGCGTCGAGCCGGGCCGGCGGTGGAGAAGCCTCGGTCACGCGCTCAACCTCCCGATCCACCCCCCAGATCGAGACCCGGCTCGGTCTGGCGGCGTGGATCGAGGGCGCGCGCGATCTCCTCTTTCGAGAGCTGAGTCATCTCGCCGGCCAGCTCGCGCACCGGGCGCTTCTCCTTGAACGAGCGCTTGGCGATCTCGGCGGCCTGGTCGTATCCGATCAGCGGATTGAGAGCCGTGGCCATGCTCGGCGAGATCTCGACATAGGCGCGGCAGGTGTCCTCGTTGGCGATCAGGCCGGCCAGCGCCTTGTCGGCGAAGGCGCGCGAGACGTTGGCCAGCAGCTGAATGCTCTCGAGCAGGTTGCGCGCCATCATGGGCAGCATGGTGTTGAGGTCGAGCTGACCCCATTGCGAGCCCACGGTGATCGCGACGTGATTGCCCATCACCTGCGCGCCCACCTGGATCACCGCCTCGCAGATCACCGGATTCACCTTGCCCGGCATGATGCTCGAACCCGGCTGGATCGCGGGCAGCGTGATCTCGCCGAGTCCGCAGCGGGGCCCCGAATTCATCAGCCGGATGTCGTTGGCGATCTTCATCAGGCTCGCGGCGGTGGAATTGAGCGCCGCGCTGGCCCACAGCGCGCCGTCCTGCGCGCCCTCGGCCTCGAAATGATTGCGGCATTCGCGGAACGAGGTGCCGGTGCGGCGGGCGATCTCGGCGGCCATGCGCCGGCCGAATTCGGGATGCGTGTTGAGCCCGGTGCCCACCGCAGTGCCGCCGATCGCCAGCTCGCGCAGGTCGGGAAGGGTCGCCTCGATGCGCGCGATCGAATGCTCGACCTGCGAGGCGTAGCCCGAGAATTCCTGGCCAAGCCGAATCGGGGTCGCGTCCATCAGGTGCGTCCGGCCCGACTTCACGATCGAATCGAACGCGGTTGCCTTCTGCTCGAGGGTCTGCTTCAGGTGGGCGAGCGCCGGCAGCAGCTCACGCTCGAGCTCGAGCAGCGCCGAGACATGCAAGACCGCGGGGATCATGTCGTTGCTGCTCTGTCCGAAGTTGACGTGGTCGTTGGGATGCACCCGCTTGCCGAGGATCTCGCTGGCGCGATGCGCGATCACCTCGTTGGCGTTCATGTTGGAGCTGGTGCCACTCCCGGTCTGGAACACGTCGATCGGGAACTCGGCGTCCCACTTGCCCTCCGCCACTTCCGCCGCCGCCTTCTCGATCGCCTCGCTCATCGCCTTCTCGACGGTACCCAGCTCGCGATTGACGCGGGCCGCAGCCGCCTTGGCGAGCCCGAGCGTGCGGATGAACGCCGGCGGCAGCGGCTCTCCCGAAATCGGGAAATTCAGCACCGCGCGCTGGGTCTGCGCGCCATAGCGCGCCGACGACGGAACCTTCATCTCACCCAGACTGTCTCTCTCGATTCGATGCGTCTCGTCGGTTTTCACGTGCCTCGCTCGTTCAGATGTTCGAATCCGCAGAACTCGACCCGATGATCGTCCGGGTCGCTGAAGTATATGGAATCGGCGTTCCAGCTCCTGAAGTGGATGGGACCCTCCACCGCCAGGCCGAGCGATTCCAGGCGCCGCTTCTCGGCCGGAATCGCTCGCCGCGGTACCGCGATGGCGAAGTGCTGCGGACCTCCGCAATGCGCGGCGCCGTACGAGAGCGGCTTGGAGGTCAGGCCCAGGCGTGGCAACTTGCCGGGATCCCCGCTCCAGAACCACGCCCAGTCCGATGCCGGGTGCGTCTCCAGCGCGAGCCCCACCACGTCGCGGTAGAACGCGACCGAGCGCGGAACGTCGGCGACGCGCAGAATCAACTCCGATAGACCGTAGCGGGCGGGCATGAGCGCGTGCTCCCGTTGCGGATGGTAGCGCAGCGCCGCCTCGAGCACGAACGCGCGCGCCGCACTCAGACCGCGACGGCCTCGATCACCTCGCACCGCGTCACTTTCTCGATCGCCGGATCGAGCGATGCGTGCACCGAGCAGTACCGGGTTTCGCTGAGTCGCACCGATTCCTCGAGCGCCGCGAGGCTCAGGCCGGTGCCGGTCATCCGGTGCACGGTCTCGATGCGGGTATAGGAGCGCGGGTGCTCGGTGCGGCGCTCGCCGGTCAGCGACACTTCGTACGCCGTCACCTGCTGGCGCTTCTTGCGCATGATGCTGATCACGTCCATCGCGGTGCACGCGCCGATCGCCGCGAGCAGCGACTCCATCGGATCCGCGGCGATCCGCCCCTCGCCGCTGTCGAGCACCAGCTCGAAACCTTTGCCGGAGTGTGCGCGGAACCGCAGTCCGCTCGCCACCGTTTCCAGCCTCAGCGTCGATGTGTTGGTCATGACTGTCCCCCTCGCTTCAAACGGCGGGCGTCGTCCCGCCGGCCGCGGCCGGGGCTGCCGCGGGAATGGTGCGAGCCACGCGACTCAGGTCGCGCAGCTTGTTGTACCCGTCGAGCGCCGCCACCTTGTAGCACTCGCCGAGCGTTGGATAATTGAACACCGTGCGGATGAAGTACTCGAGCGTACCGCCGAGCGCCATCACCGCCTGTCCGACGTGGACCAGCTCGGTCGCCTGCGTGCCGAGCACCCACACCCCCAGGATCTTCTGGGTGTCGAGGTGGAAGATCAGCTTCAGCATGCCGTCGGGATCACCGAGAATCTGGCCGCGCGCGATCTCCTCGTAACGCGCGACGCCGGTTTCGAAGGGCACCCCCTCCCTGGTCAGCTCGGCCTCGTTGCGCCCCACCCATGCGACCTCGGGAATCGCGTAGATGCCGAATGGGAACAACGCGGGCACGCTCTCGGCCGGCACGCCGAACATATGACAGGCGGCGAGGCGTCCCTGTTCGGCACTGGTGGACGCCAGTGCCGGGAATCCGATCACGTCGCCGGCGGCGTAGATGTGCGGCACCGTGGTCTGGAAATGAGCGTTCACCTGAATGCGCCCGCGGTCGTCGGCGCTGAGCCCGGCCTTCTCGAGGCCGAGCCCGGCGGTCATGCCCTGCCGGCCCGCCGACACCAGCACCATCTCGGTGGCGAGCCGCTTGCCGCTCTTCATCTGTACGACCACGCGGTCCTCGCTGCCGACCTCGAGCGTGGCGACCTCCTCGCCGAGCCTCAGGGTCACGTTCATTCGGCGCGCCTGGACCGTGAGCACGTCCACCAGTTCGCGGTCCACCATGTCGAGCAGCTCGGTGCGCTTGTCCATCAGCGTCACCTCGATGCCCAGCGCCGCGAAGATCGTCGCGTACTCGACGCCAATGATGCCGGCGCCGATCACCGTGAGCTGCCTCGGGAGTCGCGGCATGGAGAGCACGTCGTCGCTGGTGAGCACGTGCCGGTGGTCCACTTCGATGCCGGCCGGCAATCCCGGCGTGGTCCCGACCGCGATCAGGATGTGTTCGCCACCGACGCTCTGCCGGGTGTCGCCGTCCTCGATCGCGACCTCGTTCGGCCCGGCGAACGACGCGCTGCCACCCAGCAGCTTGACGCCGTTGCGCTGGAGCTGAGCCTTGATGACGTCGCGCTCGCGGGTCATCACCGCGTTGGTGCGCATGAAGAGATCCTGGACCGTGATCTCGTCCTTGCCGCGATAGGCCGAGCCGTACAGCTCGCGCTGCCGGAGGCCGGAGAGATCGAGCACCGCCTCGCGCAGCGTCTTGCTCGGGATGGTGCCGGTGTTGATGCACACGCCGCCCATGTCGCGGCGCCGTTCGACCACCGCCACGCGCTTGCCGAGCTTGGCAGCCTGGACCGCCGCCCGCTGCCCGGCCGGCCCGCTCCCCATCACCACCAGATCGAACGTCTGCATCGTCCCTCGCTCCGGCCGCGAGCCGCGGCCGATCCCTGGGTGCATCGGCGGCGAGGCTCGCGCCCCGCGAAACTCAGCCCGCCGCCCGGGCGTCCTCGCCCTTGGGCTCCGGTGCGCCCAGCGAGAGGTTCAGCTCCTCGTCGCTGAGCACCTGCCGGCGATTCAGGATTTGTGAGATGTCGTGCTCGAACACCAGGTGGGTCAGATGATCGAGTCCGACCTCGAGCTGCTTCCGGAACCCCACCATCTTGATCAGATATGCCGCCGCCCACAACAACCACGCCAGCTTGCCCGACAGGGGTACTCCGAATAGATCGAGGACCGAACTGTGTTTGCCGAGCGAGATGATATAGCCCTTGTCTTCGAAGTTGAAGGGGCGCGACGGACGCCCGCGCGCGCGGTTCACGAGCTCCGCGCCCACATAACCGCCCATCGCCATGGCGGTGGCGGCAAGTGCGGGCTGCAGTCGGCCGTCGGCGCGCACCGAGGCCGCGCTGTCGCCGATCACGAAGACGTTGTCGAGCGCCTGCCCGCTCGGATCGAGCGCGCGCATCCGATCGTCGACGCGCACCCGTCCATCGGGCTCGTGCTGGAGCGGCAGCTCGCGCACCAGCTCGGGCGGGTAGACCCCCGCCGTCCACATCATCGTGAAGCCCTCGAGCATCGAGCCGTTCGCGAGCGTCATGCGCTTCTCCTCGACGCGAGTCACACGCGCATGGAGCAGGACATGAACGCCGCGGGTTTCGAGATAGCGCTGGACGTAGGCGGAATGCTCGGGGCGGGCGTTGCCCACCAGCCGCTCGCCGCCCTCGACGATGGTCACCGAGAGCTGCGATCGCTGGATCGACGGATACTTGGGCAGCAGGGTCTCGCGCGCCATCTCGATCAGCTCGGCCGCTACCTCCACCCCCGTGACACCGCCGCCGATGATGACGAACGACAGGAGCCGGCGTCGCTGCTCGTTGGTCTCGGCCTGCTCGGCCATCTCGAACAGCTCGACCACGCGGGCGCGCAGCGTCATCGCGTCCACCACGGTCTTGAAGGGTCGCGTGTTTTCGAGCGCTCCGGGCACCGCGTAGTAATTCGTCACGCTGCCGACCGCGATCACCAGCGTGTCGTAGGGCTCGACCAGGTCGTTGTGCAAGTGGACTTCGCGACGAGCGAGATCGATACGCGTCGCCTTGTTCTTCTGGAAGCGGATGTGGCGATGGAGCGCCATCTCGCGCAACGGATAGACGATGTGCCGGGTCTCGACCGCGCCCACCGCCACCGCCGGCAGCAGGGGATTGAACTGGAAGAAGTTCTCCTTGTCGATGAGCAGCGTGTCCCAGTAGTCGCGCGCCGCGCGGGAGCGGCCGATCGAGCGGGCCACGTCCAGTCCGCCGAATCCGCCACCGAGGACGATCAGCTTGCGTCCGGCCATGATTCACGCAGGATAGCACGCACTTCGAAACCCTCCGGCGCCGTGCGCCGACCCGCACCCGCTCTGCTAGCTTGGATGCGTGCCCGCGCTTTCGGTTCTGCTTCCGGTTCGCGACGCCGCGCCGTGGCTGACGGCTTCGCTGAGGTCGCTCTCCCGCCAGACCTTTCGCGATTTCGAGATCGTCGCGGTCGACGACGGCTCCCGGGACGGATCCGCCGAGCTGCTCGAGGGCTATCGCCGGCGCGAGCCGCGCTTGCGCGTGCTGCACACCGCCCCCATCGGATTGCCGGGGGCGCTCAACCTGGCTCTCGGCCACGCCCGTTCGCCGCTGATTGCCCGCCACGACGCCGACGATCTCTCGCACCGCCGACGCTTCGCGCTGCAACGCGAGGCGCTCGCGCGCCACCGGGACCTGGCCGTGAACGGCTGCCGGGTTCGCCTCTTTCCCGCCCCGGCGTTCGGTGCGGGGATGAGGCGCTGGATCGCCTGGCACAACCGGCTTCTCGATCACGACGCGATCGTCGCCGAGCTGCTGATCGACAGCCCCCTGGCACACGGCTCCGCCATGATGCGCCGGGCGGCGCTCGAGCGCGCGGGCGGATGGAGGGATTGCGGCTGGGCCGAAGACCTCGACCTCTGGTTGCGGCTCTCGGAGCAAGGCGCGCGCTTTTCCAAGCGTCCCGAGACGCTCTACGCTTGGCGGCAGCGGCCGGACAGCGCCACGCGCCGCGATCCGCGCTACGCCCGCGAACGCTTCATCGCGCTCAAGCGCGATGCGCTGGTGCGCGGACTTCTGCGCGAGGCGAAGGCCGTCCGCGTGGTGGGCGTGGGCGAGAGTCTCGTCCGCTGGACGGCCGCGTTGAGCGGCGGGCGCATCGACATCCTGCCGATCGAGGCGCGCGGGCCAACTCCCTCCCTGCTCGCCCGACTCTCGCCCCCGGTGGTGCTGGTGTACATGGCGCCGGGGTCCCGCGACCGCTGGCGCGCCGCTTTGCATGCGTCAGACATGCGGGAATTGGCTGACTTTAGATTCGTCTCGTGAGGCTCGATATCGCCAACTGCACATGCCGATCGAGATTCGGGTTGGCATTGGCATTGACGGCCAATGCGAACTGTGGCTAAGTCGTCGTCTCATCCCGAGCTCGAACCGATGGAGGAAAGCATGGCCAAGCGTTCCCGCACACGGTACACGCAGGAGCAGAAGCGCTCGATCCTGGCGGCGGCGGTCAAGGAACGGCTCACCGCGCTCCAGGTGCAGAAGAAGTTCGGAGTTCGTCCGGTCACTTACTACTCGTGGCGGAAGAAGACCGGCGCGGCGCGCCGCCGCGGCGGTCCGATCGGCCCCGGCCGGCCGGCCGGACTCGCTCTCGTCGTCCGGAGCGCGGTCGCCGACCGCGTTCGCTCGATGCTGCCCGAGATCGTGCGGGGCGAGGTCAACAGCTACCTCGACAGCGTGCTCGGCGGCAACGGCGTTCGCCGTCGCGGACGCCCGCGCAAGTTCTAGCTCCCGCACTCGCTCGGACGCGCGCGGCCCTTCAGCCGCGCGCGTTCGCCTTTTTGGCCGCCGCGCGATCCAGCAGCCATTCGCCGCCGCGCGCGAGCCGCGCGGGGCAGTCCGCGGGATCGCCCGCGACCGCAAGCGCCGCGGCCACCGCGCCCGCCTTCGCCGCTCCGATCGCCAGCACCATCACCGTGCCTGCCTCGACGATCACGCGCGGCGTGATGGTCAGCCGGCGAGCCGGCGGCTTGGGGCTGTCGAGCACCGCCGCAACCCGCCTCGAACGCTCCTCGATCAGCGGCGAGCCGGGGAACAGCGAGGCGATGTGGCCATCCTCGCCGATTCCCAGCACCAGCAGATCGAGAGGCGGCTCGAGCAGCGGCTCGTACTCGCGCGCCGCGACTTCGAGATCCGCCAGCTCGCCGCGCATGCGATGGACGCGCTCCGCCGGGACCGGGAGAGCCGCGAGCAGGGTCTCCTGCACCAGGCGATAATTACTATCTTCGCTGTCGGGCGGCACCCCGCGCTCGTCGGCGAACAGGAGTTCCACTCGATCGGCCTCGAGCCGCGTCGCCAGCAATTGATAGAGCCGGCGCGGCGTGCGCCCACCCGAAAGTCCAATCCGGAACCGGCGATTCGCGGGAATTTCCCGGGCCAGCCCGACCACGCGCCCCGCGGCCGCGCGCGCGACGGCCTCTTCGGAGTCGTGGATCGAAAGGCCCGGCGCGCTCACCGGAGCCGCGTGCCGACGGGCGCGGGGATCACGGGCCCGCCGAGCAGCATCACAGCTCGCGCCACTCGCGCCGGTCGTGGTGCAGCAGGTCGTCCGCCGACTGGGGCCCGCACGAGCCCGGATCGTAGTTGGGAAGCCCGGCGGGCGGATTCTCCTCGAAGTAGCGAAGGATCGGCGTGATCCACTTCCAGGATTGCTCGACGGCGTCCCGTCGCGAAAACAGCGTGGCGTCGCCGCGCATCGCGTCCAGCAGCAGGCGCTCGTAGGCTTCGGGCGGCTCGCCGCCGAAGGTCTCGAGATACTTCATGTCCATGTTGACCGGGCCGACCGCGAAATCGTTGCCCGGGATCTTGGACGCGAAGCGCAGGCTGATGCCCTCATCGGGCTGGATGCGAATCGTGAGCACGTTGGGGTCCAGGTGCTCGCACACGTCGCTGCGGCCGAACAGCGACAGGGGGATCGGTCGCATGTGAAGCGACACCTCGGTCAAGCGCTGCTTGAGCTTCTTGCCCGTCCTGAGGTAGATCGGCACGCCCTGCCAGCGCCAGTTGTCGAGGAACACCCGCAGCGCCGCGTAGGTCGGCGTGACCGAGGCCGGCGAGACGTCGGGCTCGCTCCGGTAGCCGCGGTACTGTCCCAGTACCACATTGCGCGGAATCGTGTCGGACCACAGCTCGCGGAGAGACTTGAGGACCTTGAGCTTCTCGGTGCGGATGTCGTCGGCACCGCCGGTGGTCGGCGGCTCCATGGCCACCAGTGACAGCACTTCGAGCAGATGGTTCTGCACGATGTCGCGCAGAACGCCGGTCTGCTCGTAGAACTCGCCGCGTCGCTCGACGCCCACGGTCTCGAGCGCGCAGATCTCGATGAAATCGACGTAGCTGCGATTCCAGAGCGGCTCGAAGATACTGTTGGCGAACCGCAGCACCAGGATGTTCTGGACCGTCTCCTTCCCGAGGTAGTGATCGATGCGGTAGATCTGGCTCTCGGCCAGGTCGCGGCGCAGCTCCTGGTTGAGGGCCAGCGCCGACTCGAGGTCGAGACCGAACGGCTTCTCCACGATCACGCGGCGCCAGCGGCCGTCGGCCTCGGCGACCAGGCCCGCGGCGCCCAGCTGGTGCACGACGGTCGCGAACACCGTGGGGGGCGTGGCCAGGTAATGAAGGTAGTTCCCCTTCGTCCCCGAGGAGGAGTCGATCTCGGCGAGCAGGTCGCGGAGCGCGGCGTAGGTCGCCGGGGCGGTGTAGTCGCCGGCGAGATAGCGCGCCCGCCGCACCAGCGCGTCGGCGAGCGCCGGGTCGATGTCGCCGGTGCGGAACTCCTCGAGCGACTGGCGCATCCTGGCGCGGAAGGCGTCGCTGGTCATCGGCTCGCGCGCCACCCCGACCACGGCGAACTCG
>DATKAB010000150.1 GCA_035498555.1 Candidatus Sulfotelmatobacter sp. | reverse complement strand
CATGTCGGTGCCCTTGACGTGGATGAAGAAGTAGTCGAAGTCGCTCCAGCGCGATTTCGCGGTGGCGAAGGCGTCATCGGGCGCGTCCCCGGTGGGGAGCACCTCCATGCCGGCGAGCTGCGCCACACCTCGATACATCGGGTAGGCGGCGATCGCTGCGGCGCGCAGCCGGAAGCGCTCGCGATAGCCCGGCAGTCGCGGGCGTTCCGAGAAACCGCGCATCAGGATCCCGTTGGCGGGATGGCGGTCGTGGAGTACGCGAGCGGCGCGCGCCAGAAATTCGTTGGCGATCCGCGCGGTCTTGGACGATGACTCGGCGTGCGCTCGCGCTTCCGGCACCGGCTTGCCTTCGCGATGCGGATCGGCGTCGGACACGTCGCCGCCCAGTCCCGCGCCGCGAAAGACCACGACGAAGCGGTGGCCCTTCCCGGCCTTGAGGATCACCTCGACGTCCTCGATCCTCCGGGCGTCGGCCTTGAGCAGTGCGACCAGCTGTTCACAGACTTCCGATGAAATCCGCCCCGCGCGCCGATCCGTGACCACGCCAGCCGCGTCGAGCGAGCAGAAGTTGGCGCGTGCCGCGACATCGCCGTGCTCGAGCGGGATTCCGGCGCCGAGCGCCTCGAGCACGCCGCGGCCGACCTGAGTCGCGATCGGGTCGTAGCCGAACAGGGCGAGGTGACCGGGCCCGCTGCCCGGCGTGATCCCGGGAGCGACCGGCAGGATGCGGCCCATGGCCGCGCGCGGCGCGATCGCGTCGAGATGGGGAGTGTGGGCGGCCTCAAGCGGGGTCTGGCCCTGGCGCTCGGAATTCGGCAGGTCGCCTAGGCCATCGAGCACCAGCAGGACGATCTTGGAATTGCCGTCGAGAACCAGAGACTCGAGAACGGTCTCGCTCAATACCGACTCCGCATGGGATGGGTGGTCGCCCGGGCGGTCCCAGGGGGGAGCGGGGCCACGGATGAATCTAAGCGAGATCGCGCCGCACGGCCAGCACTCACCGCGCGTTCGCCCGCCCCCGCCACCGCCCCTCAGGCCAGGTCGTAGCGCTCGCGCAGGATCTCGCGATGGTGATTCTCGTGTCCGGCGCAGACCCAGGCCAGCGCCCGGACGCTCATCACGTGGCCGCTCGCCACTCCGCGGCGCACCAGCCAGTCGGGCTCGAACGAGCGGTACAGGGCGACGGTCGCCGCGCGAACCGCCCGGTACTCGTCGGCCAGCTCCTCGATCGGCCGTCGATCGGCGAAGCTCGCCGGCGCCCACAGGTTCTCGTCGAATCCGGGCAGCTCGGCGCTGTCGTTGCGCGCGAATCGAAGGGCCCGGTAGGTGAAGACGCGCTCCGCGTCGGTCAGATGCTGCACGACCTCCTTCACGCTCCACTTCCCGGTCGCGTAGCGATGCAGCGCGCGCTTGTCGGTGAGCGCGCGCAACGCGCGATGGGTCTCCTCGATCTGCGACTCCAGCACCGGCAGGGCGTCGTCGGTGGTGATGCGTTCGATGTAGCGACCGTAGTAAGGCGCGAACTCGCCGGCGACCGGGCGCTCAACCTTCAGAATGGCGGGCATGAGGGGCTCCTGTGGGCTCTCGACCTTGTGAGCGATGGAACGCTCCCCTATTCTCCCCGGCCGATCTCAACTTCACAACCGACCCTCTTCCGCTTGGGAGACGCATCTCATGGCGATTCAAAAGGTGGGCGTGGTGGGCTGCGGCCTGATGGGCAGCGGCATCGCTCAGGTGAGCGCACAGGCCGGCTTCCCGACCGTGGTCTGCGAACTTTCGCCCGAGGTGCTGCAGAAGGGCCTCGGGATGATCCAGAAGTTCCTGCAGGGCGGCGTCGAGAAGGGCAAGGTCGCGCCTTACGTGCTCGACAAGACCATGGCCAATCTCAAGGGCACGACCCGGCTCGAAGAGCTCAAGGACTGCGACCTGATTGTCGAGGCGATCGTCGAGAATCTCGCCGCCAAGAAGGAGCTGTTCGGAAAGCTCGACGCGCTCGGCAAGACTGACGCGATCCTCGCATCCAACACCTCCAGCCTTTCGATCACCGAGATGAGCACCTTCGTCAAGCGCCCCGAGCGCTTCGTCGGGCTCCACTTCTTCAATCCGGTGCCGCTCATGAAGCTGGTGGAAGTGGTGCGCACCATTCGCACCGACGCGGCCGCATTGCAGGAGACACGCGCGTGGTGCGTGGCGATCGGCAAGACGGTGGTGAGCTGCGGCGATTCGACCGGCTTCGTCGTCAACCGCCTGCTGGTGCCCTACATGGTGGACGCCATCCGCGTCTTCGAGCAGGGACTCGCCTCGCGCGACGACATCGACAACGCCATGAAGCTCGGGTGCGGCTATCCGATGGGCCCGCTGTTCCTCACCGATTACGTCGGCCTCGACACCACCTACTCGATCTGTCAGATCATGTTCGACGAGTTCAAGGAGGAGCGCTTCGCCGCTCCGCCGCTGCTGAAGCGCATGGTCCTCGCCGGCCTCCACGGCCGGAAGAGCGGCCGCGGCTTCTACGACTGGAGCACCAACCCGCCGTCATGAGCGCGCGCACCAGCGGTTCGGAGACTGGGTGAAGTGATTCGCGATCCGGCCGAGCGCGGCCGCGCGCTCGCCGCGTTCGCCGAGGCCGTGATCCCCAGACTCTGGGCCGACCTCGAGTCCTCCGGGATGCTGCCGGCGGCGACGGTCGAGGCGCGATGGGAATGGACCGGGTTCGCGCTCTACGCCTGTGTGCGCGGCCTGGTCGCGGCCGGCGGATTCAATCGCGAGACCGCGGCGGCCATCGACGCCCTGCACGCGCAGGTGCTCGAAGGCTGGGCGGCCGAAGATCTCGAAGCCCTCGACTCCCGCCGCGCGCGGCTCGCCGAGCGCTACTCCGAATACGGCTCGATCGGCCAGGAAGGCGGCGCCGCCGGCGCCGCCACGGTCGCACGCCGACTGGGCGACGCATGCGCCCGGCATCTGTTGGCGCTCTCCGCGGAATTGCCGGTCTCGGCCGAGGCACTCGGTGAGCTGATCGGCAGCATGCACGAGGCGCTGGCCGAGGGCGCCGCCGAGGCGGTGCGGCTCGCGACATGAGCCAGGCCGCGTGGCCGACCGTGCCGGCGCTGTCGCCGCGAGCATTCCATCATCCGCCGCTCGAGCCGCTGCGCAGGCTGCTCGCGCGCCTCGAATCCGCCGGACTTCGCTGCGCGCTGGGCGGGAGCGGGCTGCTCGCCGCCCTCGGGCTGGTCGAGCGCGTCAACGACTGGGACGTCAACGTCGACGCCGGCATCGAAGCGGTCGTCGCGGCATGCGGGGGGCTCGAGTTCGAGCGCTTCGACCACGGCGGCTGCCACGCCGATCACAAGCTGAGCTTCGAGGGTGAACGCGCCGAGCTGATCGCCGAGTTCGCGTTCTTCGTCCCGGGCGGAATCGTGGTGATTCCGACCCGGGTCACCGCCACCTGGAACGGGATCCCGATTGGGAGCCCGACCGCCTGGGCGGCGGCCTACGCGCTGATGGGCGAAGCCGAGAACGACGAGCGCCGGCGGAATCGGGCGGCCCGGCTATTCGAGTGGCTCCCAAGCCGGCCGCCCGAAGCCGAAGTGAT
>DATKAB010000149.1 GCA_035498555.1 Candidatus Sulfotelmatobacter sp. | reverse complement strand
TGATGCCCGATGAACGCGCCTTGCTGCCCGAAGTTGTCCCACGGACGCACGTTGCCGGTGAAGGGGCCGTACTGAAAGTGCTGGTCGAGCTGCGCGATGAACAACACGTCGTTGGGGGCGGCGCAGCGGGCGGAGACTGGAGCAATGAGGGAGAGCGCGATCAGGGTGGAGAGGCGGCCGACGCGAAACACATGCGAGGGACTGGGGCGCATGGGATCCTCACGAATCGAGGGGACGGAGGGAACCATGGGGGTAGCGCCAACTTCGAGCCGAACGCTAGTCCGGCCTCCTCAGTGATTCAAGCAGGGAATTCTCGCGACGATCACAGCCGCCTCACCACCACCAGCGTGACGTCGTCGGCGCGCATGCCGTCGCCGGCCACCAGCCGCAGGTCGGCCAGCAATCCCTCGCCGATCGCGGCCGCGCTCGGCACGCGGGCCGCCAGAGCGAGGACCTGCGAGCGCAATCGGTCGTCGCCGTAGAAGCCCTTTTGCACGGTCGCCTCGGGAATGCCGTCCGAGTACACGATCAGCGCGTCTCCCGGACCGAATGACTCCTCTCCGCCCGAGTAGGGCACGCCCTCCATCATCGCGAGCGGTAGTCCGGTCGCCATGAGCGGCAGCGTCTCCGCTCCGCGCAACAGCAGCGGCGGATTGTGTCCCGCGTTGCAGAAGCGCAGCCGCCGGTCCCTGATCGAGATCTGGCCCAGGAAGAACGTCGCGAACTTGCCGGGCGCCGCCGCGCGCGCCAGCGAGCGGTTCATGGCCGCCACCACTTCCTCGGGTGCACGGCCCGGGTGCGCCTCGGCGTGGAACGACGCGCGCAAGTGCGCCATCAGCAGCGCCGCCGGAATGCCGTGTCCGCTGATGTCGCCCACCACCACTGCCAGCGTGTCGTCATCGAGCGCGAGCCAGTCGAAATAGTCTCCGCCGATCGCGTCGGCCGGCAGGTTGCGGCCGAACACGTCGAGTCCGGGGAAGGCGGGCGGCGCCGACGGCAGCAGGTGCTGCTGGATCGAGCGTGCGACGTCGAGCTCGCGGGCGCGCGCTCGCGCGCGCTGCTCCGCCTCGCGGCGCCAGACGTTCTCGACCGCCGCCCAGGTGATGGGCGGCACCAGCAGGGCGCCGAGCGGCGGGAAATCGACATCGCGCCACGCGAACAGGCCGAAGTCGAGTGCCGCGACTCCGACCAGCGCCACCGCGGCCGCGATCGCCGCCCGACCCAGCGACCAGCGCGAGTAGAGCGCGCCGAGTGCGGCGCCCAACAGGATCAGCAGCATCAGGACGAGTGCCGCGGGAGGATGGCTCAGGAAACGGCCGCGCAGCGCGGAATTGACGGCGTTGGCGTGGATGAACACCAGCGGCGCGCCGCTCGAGAACGGGGTGGCGCCGATGTCGGTGGCGTTCTGCTCGACCGCGGTGACCCCGACCAGCACCAGCTTGCCGCGAAACGCGCGCGCCAGCGAGGTCGTGTCGCGTTCGCGATACCAGTTGAGCACGTCGAGCATGGAGTGGCGGTTCCTGAACGCCGCCTGATCGCCGGCGAACGCGATCGCGGTACCACCCTCTTCGTCGCATGGCACCCGCAGCTGGCGGCCGTGGAAGTGGATGCGCACGCCGTCGGGTGCCAGCTCGAACTGGGGCAGCGTGGAATCGGTGCGCGCGGCCACCTCGACCAGCCTCAGCACCAGCGAGGGATAGGCCCACTCGCCGTAGCGCACGAACTGGGGAATGCGACGGATCACGCCGTCGGCGTCGATCATCACCGAGGTGTGCCCCAGTTCCGCGGCGCTGTCCAGCAGGGCGTCGTAGGGAAGCGAGACCTGCCGCGCCATCGCCAGACGCTGGCGCGACACCGGCCGGCCGTGCCGAATGAGCTGCGCCGAGTCGCTGGGCTGCGAGGCCACGCCGCCGAGCGAAGGATCGCCGGGTAGAAAGGTGATCGAATGAACCACGTTGTCGCGTCCGGCGGTGAGCGACGCCAGCAACGCGTCGCCGTTCGGATCGTCGGAGCTGTCTCCCAGGAAGAGCAGATCGAACGCCATCGCCTGGACGCCCACCGACTCCAGGGCGTCGATGACGATCGCGTAGTCCTCGCGCGGCAGTGGCCAGCGCCCGCCATAGGCGCTCAGCGTGCGATCGTCCACCTCGACCAGCGCGATGCGGTCGGACGCAGGGATTGGCCCGCGCAGCCGGTAGCGCAGATCGTGCAGGCGAAGATCGAGCGGCCGGAAGACGCCCAGCATCCACAGCAGGCCGAGCGCCAGCCCGCACGCGGCGCCGATCGCGGCGCCGAGCCGAGCCGGGACGCGCTCGAGAGAAGCCGTAGGGCTCACGAGCAGCGACTGTAACTCAGTGCTTCCAGTAGAGGAGCCGGATATTCTCCGAACCGTCGGCGGCCCTGGGGCCCGCTGAACGCCAGGCCGACTTCTGCTTGCCCGGGGCCGCGGGATTCGCGGCGCCGGCTTTGGCGGTGTCGGCCGGCACCGAAGCCGCCGCCTTCTTCAGCATGGCGCGGATCTGCTCGGGGTCGAGCACCATCTTCTGCGCGGCGCGCTCGACGTTTGCCTGCTCGGGTGGAAGCCCGAGCAGGTGCTGCGCCTGATCCACGCCGCCGGCGAGGCGGACTCCCAACGCGTAGCTCTGCTCGGCGCGCGCCTGGTCACCCAGCATCAGCAGCGCGGTGGCGCGATTGAGATGGACGCCCGCATCCAGCGAATCGCCGCGCAGGGCGCGATCGTAGAACGCGAGCGCCACGCCGGTCTCGCCGTGCAGCAGCCGGAGATTGCCGAGATTGTTGAGCGCGCGCGCGTCGCCGTGCGTGTGCGACAGCATGGTGACGAACACCGATTCGGCGCGGGCCGCATCACCGGACATCGCCAGCGTCACGCCATAATCGGCGCGGGCGTCGGCCGGCGGCGTTTCGGCTCCGGCCGCTTTCGCACCCGCGGCGCTCGCCGCGAGCATCACCGCCAGCAGGCACCACCCTGCATTTCGCTTCATCGGCCCTCCGGTCATTCGATCCAGTGCATGTACTTCCAAATACCCCTCCGCTCAGGCAAAAGTTGGCCGGTTTTTTCAGGGTGGGCGACCGTCCCGGGCGATGCCGGCTTGGCCAACGCCGCCTGCTGCAAGAGGTTATGGACGCGATCCCCAAGCCCGGAGCCGGCGTCGGAAACCGCGCCGGAGGCGTTCGGGGCGGCCGGCGGCGCGACGCCCAGCAGGCGGCGCGCGGCCTCCTCCCCGCCCGCCGCGGCGATCGCCGCCCGGAGCGGCTCGATCGCGCCGGCGCTGTCTCCCGCCGCCCAGCGGGCGAGCGGCGGATTGAGCGCGATTCCGGCATCGTGGCCGAGCGCCAGCGCGGTGCGGAACTGCTCGACCGCGGAATCGAGACTGTCCATCGCCGAGAGCACCACGCCCAGATTGTTGTGCGCCGCGGCGGAGTTTGGGGCCTTGGCGAGCGCCTGCGCGAGTTGCGTGCGCGCGCCGGCGGCGTCGCCGCCCTCCAGCTCGACGCGCGCCACTTCCATGAGCGCCTCGGCCGAGGCCTCGAGATCGCTGGCGACCGCGCCGTAGTGCGCCTGGTAGAACGCGTCGCGCAGCGCGGCGACCTGCTTCGCTTCGGCGTCGAGCCGCGCATCGAATCGCGCGTCGTCCAGCGTCCGGATCTTGCGATCGCCGGGCGGCAGCACCGGTTCGTACTTGATCTGTGAGTCTCCCACGTCCACGAATCCAACCGGCCCGCGCGTCGCGGCCGAGGCGATCTCGTCGGCGCCGTCGCGCCACGCCTGGGTGAAGCCGCGCGAAAGCGAGGTAGTCTCGAGCGGGATCCAAACCTCGTCGTCCACCGTCACGGTGAGCGTGCTGTCCACACCGAGCGCGTCGCGATTCCGCGCCGACAGTCCGGCATCCACGATCAGGAAGATGTGCCCGGGAACGTCGACGAACGCGGTGTTGACGCCGACGTTGGCCAGCATCGAAGCCATCAGCACCGTGGTGTCGTCGCAGTCTCCGCTCAGCCGATCGAGGGTCTGATACGGGTAGTGAATGGTGTCCACGGCGTGCGGCGTCGAGGAAATCGTGGCAAACGGATTGTTGGGATCGGGCACGTAGGCGACGCCCAGCTCGGCGAGCGCGTCGGTCATGGTGGCGGCGAACGACAGATTGCGATTGCCGAAGCCATGATCGTCGTGCGCCAGCACCAGCCGGCTCGCCTGGCGCGCCAGCTCGTCGACCGCGGGGTCGCGGGGCGTCACCCATGCCGCGGCCTGCGCCATCCCGAGACCCCAGTCGATCGCGCCCGGGGCGTAGGCGACGGTTCGGGCACTGGCCTTCTCGCGACGCATCAGCCGCTTGCTCGGGTAGCTGGCGGTAATCTGGAACTCAACGGGCTGGTCTCCCCGCTGTGCGAGCACCTTCTGGTCGAGCACCGCGGTGAGCGGCACCTCGTTCACCGCCTTGGGACGCAGCGTCACGTCCTGTTCGCTCGGCGCGCTCATCAGCTCGGGCGCGAAGATGCTCACGCGCGTGGTGAGCGGCCGATCTTCCAGGTTGCGCAGCTCCGCGGTTCCGAAATCCTCGCGCGCATAGGACTTGTATAGGGATGTGTAGATCTCGCGCGCCTGCACCTTCTCGACGTGCACCTGAGCGGGATTGAAGTTGAATTCGAGCGCGAGCCCGAAATGGTCGGTGTTGGCGAGCGTGGGCGGCATCACGCGCGCCCAGTCCACCCGCAGCGGCCCCGCCTTGATGCCGACGCCGAACGACCAGGTCGCAGACTCGACGCCGTGCCGATCGTCTTCGACGCCGGCGCGCAGCGCCAGCATCTCGTGCGGCGTAGCCTCCACTCCCAGATGCCAGCGGTCGTCGACGTCCACCGCCGCAGTGCCGAGCCGGGGCAGCGAGTAGGAGCCGCCGAGCCGCAGATTGCGCCGGTAGTCGGTCTCGGATGAGCCATCCGAGGCTCGCACGCCGGTGTTGGTGAGATCCTGCAGCACTATGCCGGCGCGCCAGCGATCGGCGGGGAGCGCAAGCAGCCCGACATCCATGCCGAAGCCGTGGCCGGAGGAGATCGACGAACCGTCGAGTCCCAGGTCGCGAGTCAGCAGCTTGCCGTTCACCCCGCCCCACAGCCAGGGATTGAGCTTGAAGCCGGCGCCGAGCGTCACGCGATTCTCGGTGAAGCCGAGTTCGTTGTCGTCGAAGCCCGAGTGATACCAGTCCATCGCCAGCGCCTGGTTGAGCGAGAGCGGCACGACGAAGGCCGCGACGTTGTCCTGGATGTCGGCGCCGAACAGCGTGGCGTGCGAGGCGGAGATCTCCTGGTGGCCGACGCGCGCCAGCCCGGCGGGATTCCAGAACAGCGCGCTCGCGTCGTCGGCGATCGAAGTGAAGGCGCCCCCCATGCCGATCGCGCGCGGCCCGATCGGCACCTGATCGCTGGGACCGGCGGCGCCCGGGCGCGCCGAGGCGAGCGCCAGGAAGGCGCCGAGCAGCGCGAGGCCGATGCGTGCTCGCCGATTCATCGCACCACGCCCACGGTCTGCGTGCGGGTCTCGCCCAGCGCCTCGACGGTCACGATGTAGAGACCGGGATCGACAACGCCGCCGTCGTCGTTCTTCCCGTCCCAGCGCACCAGGTTGGCGCCGGCCGTCCCGGCAGCGTTGCGCGCCACCGAGCGCACCATGCGACCCGCGCGGTTGTAGAGCTTGACGGAATAGTCGCCGGGCCGCGCCAGCGTGAAGCCGATCGAGACGTCGGTCGAGGCAAAATGGCCATTGGGCGAGAACGCTCGCGGTGTGAGCGTGAGGTTGGATACGTTGCCGCCCTGTGACGAAGCGGCGCCTCCCTGGATCAGCGCGTAGCGGCCCGGCGAGGCGAGATCGAGCGCCACGGCCCCATTCGACTGAGCCGTGCCGCCGAGATGCGTCCATCCGGCTGCGCCGTCGTCGCGCCAGACCTGCGCGCCGCCGGGAACCCACGGCCGCAATTCCAGCACGCCCGACTTCCTCATCTGCGCGCCGGTCCAGCCGATCGTCCACGCTGGCCCGGCGCGAATACCGGCGCCCGGAATCGTATCCGGAGCCGCCGCCGTCGAGTCCACCGTGACCAGCGGATCGGCGTCGAAGGCGTTGGGCGGGAAATAGAGGTGCGCCTCGGCATGGGTGGTGTAGACGTCTCCCCCGTCGCGCGCCACCAGCCGCACCGGCGAGGTGACGTTGGCGAACGGCGCGACGTTGTCCACCACCACGGTCAGGGTCGCGATGCCCACCAGACCAATCGTGTCGGTGACCGCGAGGCGAAGCTCGTAGTCGCCGTCGGGGAGCGTCGTGGTGTTCCACTGCGCCAGCGTTCCGGCGGAGACCGGCGCGAGCGAGGAAGTCAGCGTGATCGTACCGGGAGCGCCCCACGCCGGCCCGCCGGCCGCGCGCACCATCACCGTGTAGTCGTGAAAGCGTGGATCGGCGGCGGTACCGGTGATCGAGATCTGTCCGCGCACCGGCTGGCTGAACACCGGGAACGAGATCTGCGCGGGCGGTGGCGTCGCGTCCACTTCGAACGTGAACGCGGCCGGCGTCGGGTCGACGTTGTTGAACCAGTCGCGCGCGCGCACCTGGAAGGTGTGAATCCCGTCGGGAACGCCCGAGATGTTGAAGGTGGTTTGCGACGAGAACGGCGACCCGCTCGCTCCATCCCACGAGTAGGAATAGTCGACGTCGGCCACTTCTCCGTAGGCGGCGCCGTAGACGAACGACGCGCTGCGCGACGCCGAGAGCGACGGCGGCCTGTTCACGAACACGGTCTGCGGGGCGACGCGGTCCGGCTGGTACTCGGCGAGCCCGTTGTAACTCGGGAACCAGCGGCTGAGCAGCGCGTCCTCGAACGTCGAGTTGGTGGCGTTGGCGGCGAGCCCTCCGCCCTGGCCGTCAACGAAGCGCCAGCCTCGCCCGTCGAAGTAGTCGGCGCGGGCGTTGGAGAAAGCCCAGAGGATGCCACCACTGTCGGTCGCGAACATCGTGGTGGGATGATCGATCTGCGTGGTGCCGATCGGGTTCCAGCCGCCGCCGCCGAACACCGAGACGTCACGGTTCGTACCCACGACTACATTGCCGGCCGCGTCGGACCCCAGCGCGGAAACCGAGCTGTCGCCCGGAACGCCGAAGTTCTTCCACGTGGTGAAAGAACCGCTCGTGAGCCGCGACAGCCCGCGCGCGGTGCCGAACCACATCGACCCGTCGGAAGTCGAGAGCAGCGCCGTCACGATGTCGTCGGCGAGCCCGTCGGCGGTGCTCCAGGCTCGCGAGCTGGTGCGCGCGGCATCGATCGAATAGAGCCCGCCGTCGGTCTGAATCCACAGCTGATGCGCGGCATCTTCGGCCATCGCCTGCACGGTGATCGGGAAACCGCCGGTGAGGAAGTTGCTCCACAGGCCGCCATTCCGCCGGCTGACGCCACCGGCACAGCCCGCCCACAGGTCGCCGGCGTGATCCACGAACAGCGTGGTCACCGAATTGGAAGCGAGCCCATCGGCCTGGCCAAACGCGCTCCATTGCGTGCGCGTGGAGTCCACGCTCGAGATGCCCGCCGAAGGCGAGCCGAACCATAGCGCGTGAGCGCCGTCCTCGGCGATGGCGCTCAGCGTATCGGAGAGCAGCGGCGATCCGGCGCGCCGCCAGATCGACCAGTGTTCGTGATGGTCCAGCTCGGCGATGCCCGCGTAGGTGGTCGGAAACCAGCGGTCTCCGGCATGATCCACCAGCCCGGTGACGACACAGTTGCTGGCCAGGACGTTCTGATAGGGGATCCCCGGCGACGGCCGCGGCGGACAATCGACGATGCTCGGGGAGAAGAAATTCCGCCACGACACTCCGTCGTAGCGGAACAGGCCCTGCGCCTGGGTCGCCAGGAAGTTGTAAGTGCCGCCGCCCAGCCACAGGTTCCCCGACGAATCCACGATCAGCGACTGCACCGGGCCGATGACCTGGCCGTCCGATGTCAGGCGGTCGGAGCGATTCGACGCGCCGTCGGTGTGCACCACGCCGTCGGCGCCGCCCATCCACATGCGTCCGGTGCTGTCGCGCGCCAACGACAGCACGATGTCGTTCGGCAGGCCGTTGATACCCGACAGATGCCGCCACGAACCGCCGTCCAGCACGTACACGCCCTGTGTGGTTCCGAACCACATCGCGCCGTGGCGGTCCTGGCACACCGCGATCACCGAATCCTGTTCGAGCGCGCCGGGAGTTTCGACGTATCGGGTCCAAGAGGTGCGCGTGGAATCCAACTCGTTCACACCCTGGATGGTGGCGATCCAGAGCTGGCGCGCATCGTCCTCGAACAGGCGCGTGATGGAGTTCGAGACCAGCGCGCCCGGCGTGGCGGTGAACGTGGACCAGCGATTCGTCGTGGGCTCGTAACGCGCGAGCCCGTTGCTGGTGCCGAACCACAGATCGCCCCGGTGGTCTTCGAGGATGGCGCCCACATGATCGCTCAGGAAATTGCCGGCCGTGGCGCTGTAGCGGCTCCAGCGGCGGCCATCGAACATCGCCAGCCCACCGGTCGACATTCCGAACCATTGCCGGCCGCCGTGATCCTCGAGCACCGCGTCGACGCTCCCGGACGGCAGGGAGTCATTGACCGCGGTCCAGCTCACCCCATCGAAATGGTCGGCCTCGTGCTGGCCGGTGCCGAACCACAGCCCGCCTCGGGGATCTTCCGAAATCGAGTAGATCTGGTTGTCGGCGAGGCCCCCGGCCGACGCCTGGAATCGCTGCCAGGCCGCGTGCGCGGCACCGGGCAGGAGGGCCGCGGCCAGCCACGAACAGATGGCAAGCGTCGGGCGAGCGGAACGCATGCGAGCGAGCATACGTCCTGCTCGAAGGGACGTCATCGGGGAGCCGGCGCTACTTCAGCATGACGAGCTTGCGGGACTGCTCGAAGCGACCGGCGCGCAGCCGGTAGAAGTAGACCCCGGGCCCGGCCGACAGCGAGTGGAGCGGAATCCGGTAGCTGCCGGCCTGCATCAGTTTCCCGTCCAGAGGTTTCGCGATGCTGCGTCCCTGGATGTCGAACACTTCCAACGAGACTGTTTCGGTGGTGGCGAGATCGAACCAAAGTGTGGTCGAGCCGCTGAACGGATTCGGGTAGTTTTGGCGCAGCAGAGTGACCGCCGGCTTCTGCACCGGCACATCTCCGGTGCTGCCCACCGTGATCGTCGCCTCGGCGTGGGTCTTCGAGGGCTCGAGGTTCCCGGCGTTGTCCGAAGCCAGCGAGTAGAAGCCATAGGTGTGCCCGTTCGTCACCGACAGGTCGAGCGAGTTGCTGGTCGAAGGCACCGTGCCGACCTGGACGAACGGGCCCTGCTCGGTGCGCATGTAGAGCGCCGCGCCCTGGAGCCCCGCGCCGGTGGTGTCGTCGGCGTCGTTCCAGGTGACGCGCAGATGAGTGGCA
>DATKAB010000148.1 GCA_035498555.1 Candidatus Sulfotelmatobacter sp. | reverse complement strand
CGCTGTTGCTGCTCTTCGGTGGCACAGATCACGGCGTCGGCACGGCGGCAGGCGGCCTCGATCAGCGAGCGGTAGTCGAGGTGCAGTCGTCGCGTGTGGCCGAGCAGGAACTTGGCGGCCCCGCGCACCAGCGCCCTGGGCGCGGTGGGCGGCTCGTCGAGATACGAATCCACCATGTCGAGCACCAGCCGGGTCGAGGGCGGCAGCCGCACCCACTCGCTCAGATCGCCGGCGCTGCTGGTGACGATCAGGTCGTAGGGGTGGCCCGGGCGCGCGATCTCGAACTTCAGCCCCCGCCGATCAGCGTAGTGGCAGAACCGCCGGCGATCGCCCGGCGCGGTGACGTCGTTGCGCAGGGTCGAGTAGCCGATGCGAAGCCCCGGCGCGAGCGGATTCAGGGCGCCGCGACCAGGCTCTTCGACCATCGAATCGTGTCCTCGAGTCCGGAAATCAGCGTGAAGGCGGGACGCCAACCGGTCGCGCCGCGCAGCCGCGAGACGTCGGCGCAGACGAACGGCGGATCGGTGGGATGGTCGGGGCGGGCACCGAAGCGGGCGAGGCCCTTGCGACCGGTCAGCTGCTCGAGCGTCTCCACGATCTGTCGAATCGTCACCGGCTCACCCGAGCCGACGTTGACCACGCCGGTGAGCGCGCTCTCGGCGGCCGCCACCAGGCCGGCGGCGACGTCGGCGACGTGCAGGAAATCACGCACCTGGACGCCGCTGGTGACGTCGATCGATTCGCCGCGCAGCAGCGAGCGGATCACCGCGGGCACCAGGCGCCGCTCGTCCTCGTGCGGGCCATAGAGGTAGAAAACGCGGGCCCAAGCGAACGAAACCCCGAGCAGCTGCGCGAGCTGCTCGCCCTGATAACGCGTCGCGACCTTCGAGGCCGCGTAGAGGCTCTTCGGGCCGACCGGATTCGATTCGGCGAGCGGCTGGTCGGCGAACTCGTATTCGAAGCACGAGCCGACACCGACGAAGCGCCGGGCGCCGGCCGCCGCGGCCGCCTCGAGCAGCCGCAGGGTGCCGGCGGCGCAGTCGAGGTTCTCGCGAGCGGCGAGGTACTTGCCCGGCACCGCGTACCAGGCCGGATGGATCACCAGCTCCACGCCGCCGCAGGCGGCTTCGAGCTCGGAGCGAGACGCGCTCCACAGGTCGAGCGTCGCGCGTTCGAGCGCGGGCAGCAGCTCGGCGACGCGTCGAGGGTCGGCGCCGGCGCGCATCACGGCGCGCACGGAATGGCCCCGGCGGATCAGCTGGCGCGCGACGTGGCTGCCGATGAAACCGGTGGCGCCGGTGATCAGCACTTTCATGGCCGAAAGTCCGGGTGCGCCGCGTCCTTGGGCGAGAGGATGGGATCGGGCAGCGGCCAGCGGATCCCGAAGCGCGGATCGTTCCAGCGGATCGCCGACTCGTGGCTCGGGGTGTAGAACTGGCTCACGAGATAGAGCACCTCGGTGTCGTCTTCGAGCGCCTGATAGCCGTGCGCGAAGCCTTCGGGCACGTAGAGGGCGCGGCGATTCCGTCGCGACAGCTCGACCCCGAGCCAGTTCAGGTAGGTGGGCGAGTCCGGCCGGAGGTCGATGATCACGTCGTGGATCGTACCGTGGATGCAGCGCACCAGCTTGACCTCGGCGAACGGCGCCCGCTGGTAGTGCATGCCGCGCAGCGTGCCCTTGCTCACGTTTTGCGAGACATTGGCCTGCACCATCTCGGTGGCGAGACCGTGGGCGGCGAATTCCTTCTGGCAGAAGACCCGTGCGAAGAAGCCGCGCTCGTCCCCCCGCGGCTCGAGATCGATGGCGAACGCCCCGGGCAGCGCCAGTGCCTCGAAGATCACGCCCGCACTCCGCCCGTCCACATCAGCTCGCCATCCACCTCGGCCGCGTCGATCAGGTGCTGGAGCTGTTTCAATCGCGTGAAGTCACGGCCGGCGAACTGCTCGTGGGTCAGCTTCAACGCGCCGAAGCGCTCGACGAGCTGGGCGATGCCTCGCTCGACGCTCCAGGCGGGACGGAACTCGGGCAACCGCTCGCGCACGCGAGCGAAGCTGACGTGGTAGTTGCGCGTGTCGGACGAAGCGCCCGCGGCGAACGTCACCTGGGAATTCGGCACGGCTCGCTGAACCAGGTGGGCGAGATCGCGGATCTGATGGTTGTCCTCCTCTCGGCCGACGTTGAAGGCCTGAGCGTGAACGTGCTCGCGCGGCGCGGCGAGTGCGGCGAGGAAGGCGCGCCCCATGTCCTCAACGTGCACGAGCGGCCGCCAGGCGCGGCCGTCGCTCATCAGCTGCACCCTGCCGGTAGTCACCGCCCAGCCGGTCAGGTTGTTGACGACGATGTCGAAGCGGAGCCGCGGCGAGAAACCGTAGGCGGTGGCGAAGCGCAGGAAGGTGGGAGACAGGTCGTCGCCCGCGAGCTGCTGGAGGGCGGCTTCGGTGTCGACCTTGGAGCGCGCGTAAGCGGTGAGCGGCTGGAACGGCGCCTCCTCGGTGAGCGCGCCGCCTGCGCCCTGGCCGTAGATGCTGCACGACGAGGCGAACAGGAATCGCGCCGCGCCTGCCGCGCGCGCCGCCTGCGCAAGCCTGACCGAGCCCTCGAAATTGATGGCGCGGGTGAGCGCGGGGTTGAGCTCGCCGGTGGGGTCGTTGGAGAGCGCGGCGAGGTGGATGATCGCCTGGACGTCGGTCAGGTCTCCGGCGTCAACCGCGCGCAGGTCCTTCCGGATCTGTCGAGTCACGCCGCTGTCGCCGAGCGGACCCATCAGACAGCGCTCGAAGTAGCCGGCGTCGTACCCCCACACCTCGTGGCCGGCCGAGGCCAGCATCGGCGTGAGCACCGTGCCGACGTAGCCGAGATTGCCGGTGACCAGTACGCGCATTCCGCTCACCACAGCTTCCAGGGCGGACGCCCGCCCGCCCACAACTCTTCGAGCACGCGCCGCTCGCGCAGTGTGTCCATCGGCTGCCAGAAGCCCTCGTGCCGGTAGGCCATGAGCTGCCCGTCGCGGGCCAGGCGTTCCATGGGCGTGCGCTCCCACACCGTCTCGTCACCGTCGATAAGATCGAGCACGCCCGGCTCGAGCACGAAGAACCCGCCATTGATCCAGCCCTCGCCGGTCTGCGGCTTCTCCTGGAACTCGCTGATGCGGCTGCCGTCCAGGATGAAGCTGCCGAATCGCGAGGGCGGGCGCACCGCGGTGACGCTCGCGAGCCGACCGTGCGAGCGGTGGAACTCGAGCAGCTGCTTGAGGTCGATGTCGGCGACCCCATCGCCGTAAGTCATCATGAACGTCCCATCCCGGAGCAGCGAACGCAGTCGTCCCACCCGGCCGCCGGTCTGGGTGCCGGGGCCGGTGTCGATCAGATGGAGCTTCCAGCGCGGCTGCTTGCTCCCGAGCACGCGGCTGGTGCCTTCGGATAGATCGATGGTGAGGTCGTTGTTGAGCGCGTAGAAATTGAGGAAGTAGTCCTTGATCTGCTCGCCCATGTAGCCCAGTGCGATCACGAACTCGTCGAATCCCTGAGCCGCGTAGATGTTGAGGATGTGCCAGAGGATCGGCTTGCCGCCGATCTCCACCATCGGCTTGGGCCGCACCGCCGTTTCTTCCTGGAGCCGGCTGCCGAGTCCGCCGGCGAGAATCACGACCTTCACGCCTTCGTTCTCTCAGACGGCGGGAGCCCCCGCGACCCTGAACGACTCATGGCCACAGGCTAGCGTCGGCGCTCGCGGACCGCAATCCTGCGGGCGCCATGCGGCCCGCGATGGCGATCGTCTTCGCGCTCGTGCTGGCCGGCGCGCCACCCGCCTCGGCCGGAGAATCCACGCGAAACAATCTGTACCTTGCGCGCTTGGGCGTGGGTCGGTGGCCCGACGCCGCCGTCGCGACACCTGGGGCGGCTACGCGGGGCTGGGCGGCAGGTTCGACGCGCCCGCCAAACACGGCGCCTTCCGCCTCGAGATCGGTCGAGGGTAGACGCGTTTCGCTTCGCCGGTCTCGGCTCGGTGTTCCCCGGTCAGACCGCGAGCGGGCCGTTGTACGAGCTGCTCCTGGGGCTCGGCTGGGTCAACTAGCGCGCGCGGTGAAGCGCTCCGCTAGAGCGTCGAGCGATCCTTCACCCTCTTGAACTCGCGAACGAAGGCCCTGGCGTCGGCCTCGCTGAATCCCTCGAGCACGTTGCGATCGTGCACGTCGATGTTCTCGAAGATGGTGTCGTTGTCCGAGGTGATGAACACCAGGCGCCCGTTGCGATACTGGACGTCGTCGATGTCGCGAATCGGGCACTCGATCCGGTGATCGAGCATCGCCTCGACCGTGCCGAGCACCACCGCCTTGATGGTCTGCGCGAGCACGTTGTCGTCCTCGAGCTGAATGTCCCTGAACTTGCGATGGAGACTGTGGAACGCGCGATCGCTCAACTGAATGGCCACCACCTTGTTGGTGAGCAGGAGCGTGGCTTGTTCATCGTCGGTGGTAATCGAAAACCGCGCGTCGCGAGTGTCCAACCGCGGGGCCAGCCGGGAGGGTGGATTGCAGGCGGGATTGAGCGTGATGCCGAGGTTGGGATCGGGGTCCCAGTCCCGCGCGAACGCGTTGGATGCGGGAACCAGGGCAAGCGCCAGCAGAAGAAGAGCGAGTCGTCTCATGACCACACCTCGAAAGGGGTCCGGGCGGCGGGTGGACATGTCCCGATTACGCCGCGGGGGGGCGGCGGGTTGCCGCGAGCGGTTCGCTGCCACTGAACCGGCTCACGCGCGGGGCCGGCCGGGCGCCGGTGGGTCCCCGGCCCGGCTTCCGCCGGCCGGCCGGATCAGCTCGCGCCGGCGCAACCGGCTCGGGTTCGAGCCCACCTCCCGCCGGAACAGGACCGTCAGGTGGGAATGGCTCGCGAACCCGCATTCGGCGGCGATTCGCGCCAGCGACCACGACGTGTCGAGCATCAGCGCCAGCGCATGCCGGACGCGGATCCGCAGCAGCGTTCGATGGATGGAAGTGCGCCGGGCGCGTCTGAACGACCGGCACAGCGAGAACACCGACACCCGATGCGGCGCCGCCAGCTCCGCCAGCGACAGGCGCTCGTCGAAGCGCATGGCCAGCGAATGGGCGACCTGGTCCGCGAGCCGTCGCTCGGCCGGCGTCGCCGACCGCCCCGGCGCCGCCTCGGGATCGAGCGCTTCGCAGATCGACTCTTCGGCCCCGATCGTCTCGATCGGGTCCCGCCCCTGAAGCCTTCGGGCCAGCGAGCGGATTCTCAGGTAGCCGGCGTTCGAAAGGGGCACCGAGGTTGCCCGACGATCGCAGGCGCTGTCGGCGGCGGGACCCCCGACCGCGAGGCAGACGTCGCCGCAGCCCTCCGGATGCCGGATCGAGAAGCGTTCCCCCGGCTGGAGCAGGAGCGCTGCAGTCGGGTCTCCGATGCGACGCGAACGCGGGCTCGAGAGCTCGAACCGCCCGCGCAGCACGAACCAGATCCGCGCCCCATTCGCTTGCTCCTCGCGGCGGTCGTGATCGCGGCCGTCGCAGCGGACCAGCGCCGCACGCAGTCGATCGGTTTCCACCACGCCCAGCAGCTCGAGCTTCGGCATACCGCGATTCTACGCCCGCGGATGGGGCACGCGCGGAGCCGATCCGGAGGAGGGCCAGCCCCCCGCAAGAACGTGAAAGCGCCGGGGGGAGCTCGGCCGCTAGGCTCGACACGCCGGCTCGCGGGCCGTCCGCAAGCCTCATTCCGCCGGGGCGCCGCCCCAGGAGGCAAAGCATGCTCACCGAACATCCGTTCCTCCGTCACACGCTGGCGACGCTGGCCTACCGAGGCTCCAAGGCGGTTCGCGGCGCGCCCCCGGAGTTCGCTGAATTCCAGGCAGCGCCGGGCCTCAGGACTCCGGTCCAGATCCTCGCCCACATGGGAGACCTGATGGACTGGGGACTCAGCATGTCGAGAGGCAAAGCGGTGTGGAACGACTCGAAGCCACTCCAGTGGGATGATGAAGTCGAACGCTTCTTCTCGGCGGTGACGAGCTGGGACGAGTTGCTCGCCACCGGCACACCGCTCGCGACCCCGTGGGAGAGGATCTTCCAGGGCTCGATGGCCGACGCGCTCACGCACGTCGGTCAGCTCGCCATGCTGCGGCGGGCGGCCGGCGCTCCGATCCGCGGCGAGAGCTATAACCTCGCCCCGATCCAGATCGGGCAAACCGCGTTCGAGCAACCGCCCGCCACCGCGGGTAGCGAGTTCGACTGACGGGAGTTGCGGGGACGCCATCGTGTTTACATCACGGCAACACGCTGGTGCGGTCGCGGCAACGCCGCGCGCCCCACCTTCCGGTCGGCGTCATTTCGCGGCGCCAGGCGAGTCCTCCGACACGCGGTCGGACCGGGTGCCTCACCCCAGCTCCGGGGCGGCATCCGTCGCGCGGAGTGACTCAGCGAAAGGAGCAGGATGCGACCTCGTCCCCGGGCGTTCGCCGCAGTCGTCGTGCTGTGCCTTGCCGGTTTTCCCCGCAGCTCCCAGTCCGCGCCCGGTGACTCCACCTCCACCTCCCTGAATTCGAATCCAGCGGCCCAGGCCATGATGCCACCACCGGCCTCCACGCCGCCCGACTTCCCACGCGGACGGATCAGCGGGCTGGTTTTCGCCGACGCTTACTACAACGTGGACGGCATCTCCACCCACACCTACAACAGCAGCGGGGCCGATCAGGGGAGCGCGCTGATCGATGGCACCCACCCGATCACCCAGGACCTCAACGGCATCTTCCTGCGACGGGTCTACCTCCAGCTCGACAACGATCTCACGGTTCGGTTCGCGACCCGCTTCCGGCTCGAGGTGGACAGCAGGTCGCTGACCGCCGACGGCAAGATCACGCCGTTCGTCAAGAATGCTTACGTCCTGGCAAAGAGCGCGATACCTCGTGGTGACTTCTACTTTGGCATGCTCAACACACCGGCGTTCGAGAACATCGAGGACTTCTGGCAGTACCGCTCGATCGAGAAGACGCTGGGGGACTTTCGCGGCCTGCAGCCGGCGGCCGATCTGGGCGCCGAGCTGAAGGGCTGGATGGATTCCGATCACCGCGTCGGCTATTCGGCGATGATCGGCAACGGCGCCGGCCAGAGGCCCGAGGGCGATCGCTTCAAGCGTTTCTACGTCAACGTTCCGATCCACGTCGGAGACCTTCGCGTCGAGCCCTATGCCGACTTCCAGGCGATGCGCGTGAATCTCGGCCCCAAGGTGCCCGCGCACACCGACAGCCTCGAGGCCAATCAGGACGGCGCCACGTTCCGGATCTTCGCCGGCTACGAGTTCCGCAGATTCGCCCTCGGTGGCGAGGCGATCAGCCGCGAGACCAGTCATCTGAACGCCAGCAAGACCGAGCAGCGCGGCTATTCGATCTTCGGCCGCTCCATGATCCACCCAAAGTTCGGGGTGGTGGCACGCTTCGACCAGTGGCAGTCCGACGCCAACAATCCCAATCGCGTCGACTCGCAGCTGTGGATCGCCGGCGTCGACTGGGTGCCGACTCCCGATCTGCGAGTCCAACCCAACCTGGAGATCGTGAGATACGACAAGGTCGGCAACCCGGCCGCGGCCAGCGTGCCGGGGCAGAACGATTTCCAGGCCCGCATCACCTTCTACTACCGCTTCAGCAAGCCGCAATCCTGAGCACACGGAGGACACCGTCATCATGAGACCCCATTCGTTGAAGGCCGCGCTGGTCGCGACCGCGCTCGTCGTGCTCCCGGCCTCGGGCGCCGGCGCCCAGAACCTGACGGGAGCGGGCGCCACGTTTCCGTACCCGATCTATTCCAAGTGGTTCGACGCCTATCACCAGAAGACCGGCATCGAGATCAACTATCAATCGATCGGCAGCGGGGCCGGCATCCAACAGGTGAAGGCGGGCACCGTGGACTTCGGCGCCAGCGACGCCGCGCTGTCGAACGATCGTCTGAAGGAGATGCCGCGCAAGGTGGTGCACATTCCGACCGTCGGCGGCTCGCTGGCGATGGTCTACAACCTCCCGGACTTCAAGGGCACCCTGAAGCTCACTCCCGAGGCGATCGCCGGGATCTACATGGGCAAGGTCACGACCTGGAACGACAAGCTGCTCGCGGCAGCGAATCCCGGCGTGGCGCTTCCCTCGGTCCCGTTGCTGCCGGTTCACCGCTCGGACGGCAGCGGCACCACCAACATCTTCACCACCTACCTCTCGGCGGTGAGCGGCCAATGGAAGGAGCTGGTGGGCGCCAACACTTCGGTGTCGTGGCCGGCGGGAGTGGGAGGGAAGGGCAACGAGGGCGTGTCGGGACTGGTGAAGCAGACGCCGGGGGCCATCGGCTACGTGGAGCTGGCCTACGCCAGGCAGAACCAGCTCGCGACCGCCCTGGTGCGCAACAAGGCCGGCCAGTTCATCGCCCCGACGCTGGCTTCGACCACCGCGGCGGTGGCGGCGTCGGCGGGGGCACTGGCCAAGGACGTGCGCACCCCGATCGTGAATGGCGCGAGCCCCGACGCGTATCCGATCGCCGGGCTCACCTTCCTGATCGTTTATCAGGACACCAAGGATCCGGCGAAGGCCAAGGCTCTGCGCGATTTCGTGAACTGGGCCATCCACGACGGGCAGGACATGGTCGAAGCGCTCGACTACGCGCGCCTGCCGGAATCGGTGGTGAAGGTGAACGAGGCGACGCTCAGGACGCTGACCTCGGGCGGCAAGGCCTTGTCCGCGGTCGCGGCGGCGACCGCCCAGTGACGGTTCAGGCCGGCATCGAACGCGCGCCAACTCGCCGGCGCGCGTTCCCCGCCGACGCGCTGCACTTCGCGCTTCTCCAGGGTGCAGCGCTCGTCATCTTCGTGATCGTCGCGCTCATCGTCTGGGAGAGCGCGCGCGGAGCGCTGCCCGCCATGCACGCGTTCGGCTGGCGTTTCCTGGTTTCGACCGACTGGGATCCGGTGGCGGAGAAGTTCGGCGCACTTCCCTACCTGTATGGCACCGCGGTGTCATCGCTCGTCGCGCTGGTCCTGGCGATTCCCCTGGGGCTCGGCACCGCGGTGTACCTGGTGGAGTTGGCACCGCGCACGATCGGCGGCGCCGTGGCGTTCGTGGTCGAGCTGCTGGCCGCCGTCCCCAGCATCGTGTTCGGCGTATGGGGACTGTTCCTGCTCGCGCCGTTCCTTCGCTCGCTGATCGAGCCATGGCTCTTGAAGCACCTCGGCTTCCTGCCGCTGTTCCAGGGTTTCCCGTTCGGTATCGGGATGCTGAACGCGGGCATCGTGCTGGCGGTGATGATCGTGCCCACCATCGTCTCGATCTCGCGCGAGATCCTGCTCTCGATGCCGCGCGCGCTGCGCGAGGCACCCCTGGCGCTGGGCGCGACCCGGGCCGAGGCGGTCGCGGTGACGCTCGACGTCGCGCGCCCCGGAATCCTGGGCGCGATCATCCTCGCGCTGGGCCGCGCGCTCGGCGAGACCATGGCTGTCACCATGGTGATCGGCAACACCAACCGCATCTCGGCCTCGCTGCTCGCACCCGGCGCCACCATGGCGAGCGTGATCGCCAACGAGTTCACCGAGGCCACCGGGCGGCTCCATCTGTCGGCGCTGATCGAAATCGCGCTGGTGCTGTTCGCGGTCACGATCCTGGTCAACGCCGGAGCCCGTCTGCTGGTGATCTGGAGCACGGGAGGACGACGTGATGTCGCCGGCGCCGCCTAGCTCGTTGCCGCGCCTCGAAGCGCGAGGGCCCTCGGCGCTGCGCCGCGCCGCCAATCTCGCGTTCACGATCGCGTGCCACCTGCTGGCCGGGCTCGCGATCCTGCCGCTGATCCTGATCGTGCTCCACCTGGTTCGGCACGGCGCGGCCGGGCTGACGCTCAACTTCTTCACCCGGCTCCCGACGCCGGTGGGGGAGCCCGGCGGCGGCATGGCCAATGCGATCGTCGGCACCCTCGAGCTGGTCGGGCTCGGGACGCTCGCCGCGGTGCCGATCGGCGTGGCGGCCGGGCTCTATCTCGCCGAGTTCGGCGACGGGCCGCTCGGCACCGTGATCCGCACTACCGCCGACGTGCTCGCCGGCGTCCCCTCGATCGTGGTCGGAGTCGCGGCCTACGGGCTGGTGGTGGTGCCGATGGGCCGCTTCTCGGCGCTGGCCGGCGGGTGCGCGCTCGCGATTCTGATGCTGCCGACCATCGTTCGCTCGACCGAAGAAGTGGTGCGACTGGTACCGCGCTCCTATCGCGAGGCGGCACTGGCGCTGGGCGCCCCGCGCTGGCGCATGATCCAGGACGTGGTGCTTCCGGCCGCGGCCGGCGGCGTCATCACCGCTTCGCTGCTGGCGCTGGCGCGTGCCGCCGGTGAAACCGCGCCGCTGCTGTTCACGGCGCTCGGCAGCCGCTTCTGGTCGGTGGCGGTGGACCGGCCGATCGCCTCGCTGCCGATCTACATTTACGACTACGCCCGCTCACCCTACGAGGACTGGAACCGGCAGGCCTGGAGCGCGGCGCTGGTGCTGCTGATACTCGTCACGGTGGTTTCCGCGCTGATGAAGCTGGCCACGCGCGGGCTTCGCTGGCGGTAGCCGGTCGGCCTCAGCCCCCTATATAGAGGTGGGCGCTCCCGGGTGGGCGCGATTCCGCAGGCATCGCTTTCTGCAATCTCACCTCAAGGCCGCCCGCTCGCCGGCCGATAGGGACAACGACAAGGATCGTCCCGGCAAGGACGGCCGGCATCGCATTTTCCCGCGGGGAACTTCGCCTCCCATGTTCGAGCGCCACGGATCTGGACAGCCCGCTTTCTCCGGAGCCCCCACGATTTCGATCGGGCTCCGCGAGGTTCTCGACGCCGCGCCGGACATCATCTTCTGCTGCGATCAGCAGGGGCGCTTCCAGTGGATGAGCGCCGCGATCGATGCCGTTGCCGGAGTGCGCGCCTCGGACCTGCTCGGGAGCTCGTTCACCCGCCTGGTGCCGCTGCCCTATCGCAACCACCTCGCTCGACGCTATCTGCGCCGCGCCCGAAATCTCAAGTCCGACGCGCATCTCGACATCACTCGTATCCAGAACGCCGCCGGCCAGGAAGTGTGGCTCGCGGTGCGCTCGCGAATGTCGCTGCGTCCCGATGGGGAGCTGGTGTTCGTGGGCGTGGCGCGCCCGATGAGCGAGGCCGAGATCGCGCTGGCGATGAGCGAGCTCCCTGCGCAGCCGGCGGCCCCGGCGCTCGAAACCGCGCCGGAGGCGTCCGTGGCCGTCGCGCCGGCGCCCGCGGTGCGGCCGGCGGTGGAAGCCGCGCCCAGCCTCCCGCTCGAATCCTCCTCGAAGGAGCCGACGGCGACCTCGCCGGACTCGGCCGACGCGCCTGCGCGCGGTTGGTCGCTGGCGGTGTCGAAAGGCCCGGAGGCGCCGGCGGAGAGTTCCTCGGCGCCGAACTTTCCGGCGCCACCCGCCGCCGAGGCGCCGGCAGCGCCGGCCGCACCCGTGGTCCGTCCGTTCGATGGACTCCAAATCGTCCCGTTCGAGCAGTTCCCGCCGCCCGACGATATCGCCGGTCGCGCCTCGAGCCCTTCGCCGCCAGTCCCGCCGCTCAAACTGGTGGACGCCTCTCCGGAATCGCAGCTCGCGCCGTCCGCGCCCAACCCGGCCCCGGCACCCGAATCCGCCCCCGAGCCGCTCTCCGCCTCCTTCGTCGCGCCGATCGCGCCCTTCGAGCCGCCGGCCGCGGCGCCTTCGGTGCTGCCGCCGGCCGAATCGAACACCCAGATCCTGGCGGCCATCCAGAGCGCCAACGAGGCGCGAGCCGAGGCCGAGCGCCGGCTGGCCGAGCTCCGTGAGGAGCACGAAGCAGCGCTTCGTCAGGTCGCAGTCTTCGAATCCGAGCGCGACGAGCTGCGCCGCGAGCGCGAGAGCCTTCGCGGCGAGATGGCAGAGGCCAGCCATCGGCGGGACGAGTTCGAGCGCCAGCTGGCGGACACCGTGTCGCGGCGCGAGGCGGCCGAGCGCGAACTTGCCGAACTGGCCCGGGCCAGGGATGCGGCGGAGCGGCAATCCAGCGAAGGCCGCCGGCGCGTCGAGGCCGCCGAGCGCGAGGCGTTCGAATGGAAGCATCGTCACGAGCAGGCGGAGCGGTTGTCGATCGAGGCCCGCCAGTCGCGCGACGCGTCCGAAGCGCAGCTCGCCGACGTCCGGCGCGCGCGCGAGGCCGCCGAGTCGCAGCTGGGGGAATTGCGGGCGCGCGCGGAATCCGCGGAACGACGCGCCGACGAGGCGCGGGCGCGTCTCGAGGCCGCCGAGCGCCAGCTCGGCGAGACGCAGCTCCGGTTCGCCGAGGTGGAGCAGCGCGCCGCGGCCGGAGCCGACGCTCGCACCCAGAACGCGCTCCAGCAACTCGAAGCCCTGCGGCAGGAGCACCGTCGCGCGCTGGACCTCGCGCGCGACGAAGCGGCTCGCGCGGTGGACGCGGCACGGCTGGAGGGCATTCGGTCGCTCGAGGCGGCGCGCCTCGAAGGCGCGCGCGCGCTGGACGAAGCCCGGTTCGACGCGAGCCGCGCCATGGAAGCGGCCCGCACCGAGCACGCGCGCGCGCTGGAAGCCGTCCACGAGGAGCACGCACGCGCCCTCGAGACGGCTCGCGGCGAGGCCGCGCGCAACGCCGACTCGACCGGGGCGGCGAGCCTGCGCGAGCTCGAAGCGTCACGCGCCGAGTGCGCCCGGCTGCAGGCGCGGCTCACCGAGGCCGAACGCCGCTGCCACGAACTGCAGGCGCAGTTCTCGAACGTGGATCGGCGCGTCCAGGACGCTCAGTACGCGCTGACCGAGGCGCAGGCCCAGGCCCAGCTCAAGGGCGACTTCCTCGCCACCATCAGTCACGAGATCCGCACCCCCATGAACGGCGTGATGGGCATGACGCATCTGCTGCTCGAGACCGAGCTGGACAACGAGCAGCGCAACCTGGTCGAGGTGATCCGCAATTCGAGCCAGACCCTCATCCATCTGATCGACGACACGCTCGACTTCTCGAAGCTCGAGGCCGGCCGGCTCGAGATCGAGAAGCTGGACTTCGATCTGCGCGTGACCGTGGACGAAGTGAGCGCGCTGCTGGCGCCGATGGCGAACGCCAAGGCGCTCGACTTCGATTGCCAGGTGAGTCACGAGGTGCCGTCGCGCCTGAAGGGCGACCCGGGCCGCATTCGCCAGGTGCTGTTCAATCTGGGCGGTAACGCGATCAAGTTCACCGAGGAGGGGTGTGTGACGGTGCGCGTCGATCGCGTCTCCGAGGACGACGCGCGCGTCACTCTCAAGTTCTCGGTGACCGACACCGGCGGCGGCGAGTCGCGCGAGGAGCTGGCACACGTGTTCCAGAGCGCGGCGTCTCCCGATGCCGCGATTACGCGCCAGTATGGCGGCGCCGGTCTTGGGCTCGCGATTTCGCGCTCGCTGGTCACCCTGATGGGGGGTGAAGTGGGTGTCGAGACCGCGGAGGGGTTGGGGAGCAGCTACTGGTTCCGCATGGCGCTCGACAAGCAGGCCGGCCCCGCCTACAGCGCCGCACCCAAGAACGTCCAGCTGCGAGGCATGCGGGTCATCGTGGTGGATCCGTCCAAGAACATCCGCCAGTCGCTCAAGGAGATGCTCTCGGCATGGGGATGCGAAACCGATGAGGCCGACTCGGCCGACGAAGCGCTCACCCGCATGCGCAACGCCGCGTCGGAGGGTCGCCCGCACCAGGTGGCGCTGATCGAAATGCAGCTCCCCGGGACCAACGGCGAGCAGCTGGGATGGGCGATCCGCTCGGATGCCGCGCTCGAGCGCACCATCACCATGATGATGACCAGCGTCGGCCGCAAGGGCGATGCGCAGCGCGCTCAGACCATGGGCTTCTCGGCGTACCTCTTGAAGCCGATCGAATGGGGTGAGCTCTACGATGGCTTGATCGAGGTGGTTCACGCGCAGCAGAGCCAGACGCCGGGCAACGCTCCCGCGCTGGTCACGCGGCATTCGCTGGCCGAAGCGCGGCGCGGTCGCATGCGGATCCTGCTGGTCGAGGACAACGCCGTGAATCAGCTGGTCGCCAACTGGGCGCTGCAACGGCTCGGCTACACCATCGACGTCGCGAACAACGCGAACGAAGCGCTCAGCCGCTCCGAAACCCAGCGTTACGACCTGATCCTGATGGACGTCCAGATGCCGGACATGGACGGCTTCAAGACCACCACCGCGATCCGCACACGCGAGCGCGGCGGACTGCGCACCCCGATCGTGGCGATGACCGGCAACACTCAGCCGAGCGAGATCGAGCGTTGCCACGCTGCCGGCATGGACGATTGCCTGCCCAAACCCATCGACATCGGGCAGCTGTGCAGCATGGTCGAGCGCTGGACACGAGCCCATTCGAATCAGGCGGCTTCCGCCGAACGCTCGCCGGTGCGCGCGAGTGCGATTACGCTCAAGGCTCCGGATCTCGAGAAGAAGCTCGAGCTGATGGCCCGCGGCGACGCCCCGGCCGGCGAAGCGAAGCGCTCGCCCGGCGACACCCTCGACGCTCTGCCTGCGAACCTCGAGAACAGCGGCATTGGCTTCAAGCCGGTGGTGATCGATTCCGAGGACGCAGCGGCGCCGGAGGTGCCGATCGACAACGCGCGCCTGGAGGGCTCGTCCATGGGAATCGCGGCGTTGCGCGACACGCTGCTCAACACTTTCCTCGCCGACGTCCCGCCGCGACTCGAGCGCCTGGCGGCGGCAATGATCGAGCACGAGGCGCACCGCATCGAATTCGAGGCGCACGGCCTGATGGGCATGTGCGCCACGGTCGGAGCGGTGGCCTGCGAGCGCGTGTTCGCCCAGATCGAACGCCTGGCGGCCGAGGAGCGCGTGACCGAGTGCACGCGGCTCCTGCCCAGGGCCAAGGCGGAAGTCGAGCGCACCGAGGCCTACATTTCGCGCCTCGAGCGCATTCTTTCCCGGGCGGCGTAGCCGGACGAATTTCCGCGAGCCGCCGGTCTCCTCCTGCCCGCGCGTCACGCGCGAGTGACGCCGCTGTGCTACCGTTTCCGGGCAAATGAAGTTCGATCTGCGTCCTCGCCTGTTGCTGCTCTCCTTCGCCCACTTCTCGACCGACGCCTACTCGAGCTTCTTCTCGCCGCTCCTTCCGCTGCTCGTGCATCGCCTGCACCTGAGCCTCACCCAGGTGGGCAGCCTGGTGGCATTCGCCGCGATTTCGTCGTCTTTCGCACAGCCGCTCTACGGCTGGGTCTCGGACCGGCTCCACCGTCCGTGGTTCGTGGCATTCGGACCGATGGTGGCCGCGATCTTCCTGAGCAGCATCGGCCTCGCGCCGAGCTACGGCGCACTGGTGGCCCTGCTCATGATCGGCGGCATGGGCGTCGCGGCCTTCCATCCACAGGCCGCGGTGCTGGCCAGCGAACAGGGCACCAGTCGATCACTGGCGATGTCGATCTTCGTCACCGGCGGCACACTCGGCTTCGCGCTTGGGCCCCTGTTCGCGGTTTCGGTGGCAGGTCGCTTCGGCATCGAACGCACCTGGCTCGCCGCGATTCCCGGCCTGCTGGTGGCCGTGCTGCTCACTTCGTGGTTCGCGCGCGTCACGCCGCGAGCGCGGCATCTCGGCGGGCGTCCCGCGCTCGGCGAGCTGAGACCGGTGCTGCGTCCGCTCGCGCTCCTCTACCTGGCGGTGGTCTGTCGCTCGGCGGTCTCCTACGGATTCATGACCTTCCTGCCGATCCATCTGCACGCGCGCGGTTACTCGCTCTCGGCCGGCGGCGGCCTGACCACCGCGTATCTGGCGCTCGGCGCGCTCGGCGGATTCATGGGCGGGTGGCTCGCGGATCGCTACGGCGGCCGCCGCGTGGTGGCGATCTCGTTCCTGGGCGCGACCCCGCTCTACTTCGGCTTCCTGTTCCTCCCCGCGCCATGGAACCTGGTGTCGTTGATCTGCGGCAGCCTGGTGCTGCAGGGCTCGTTGCCGGTCAACGTCGTGCTCGGCCAGGAGCTCTCGCCGAGGCACTCGTCCACCATCTCGAGCCTGCTGATGGGCGCGGCGTGGGGTTTGGGCGCGCTGCTGATCGGGCCGATCGGGGTGCTGGCCGATCATCGCGGCCTGCACGTCGCGCTGGAGGTGCTGGCCTGCATGGCGCCGCTCGGACTGGTGTGTGCATGGTCGTTGCCGCGGGGGGTGGCCGCGAGGCCGACCGAGCTGGTGCCGAGCGCGGCGGGAGGCAAGTAGGGCCGCCCACTTGCGTCACGGCGCCGCGTGACGTTTGATGGTCGTCGTCAAGGGCCGGATGTCGTGCATCCAACCGCGGAGGTCCGGATGAGCGGACATCGTTCGTGAGCGCTCAGGTCACGCTCCAGGCCGGCGCGATCCCGGCGCCGGCGATTCGCCAGGGCCCACCGTGCGTGATGGTGGTATTCGGCGCGAGCGGTGATCTCACCAAACGCAAACTGGTGCCGGCGCTCTACAACCTGGCCTTCGGCCGCTCGTTGTCAGCGAACTTCGCGGCGGTGGGTTTCGCCCGCCGCGACTGGAGCGCGGACGCATTCCGCGAGGCGATGCGCGCCGGAGTGAACGAATTCTCGCGCCGCAAACCGGTCGATCCGGCGGTGTGGGAGGAGTTCGCACCGCGCCTCGATTTTGTTCAGGGCGAGTTCCACGATCCGGCCGCGTACCTGCGTCTCGCCCAGCGACTCCAGGCCATCGATCAGGCGCTCGGCACGGAGGGGAATCGGCTGTACTACCTGGCAACTCCGCCCACCGATTTCCCCACCATTCTTCACCGGCTTCAGGCGGCCGGTCTCATCGCCCGGCCGAACGAGGGCGCGTGGACTCGCGTCATCCTCGAGAAGCCGTTCGGCCGCGACGAGGAATCCGCCCACGCACTGAACTTGCTGGTTGGGCGCGTGCTCGATGAAAGCCAGACCTTCCGCATCGACCACTACCTCGGCAAGGAAACGGTGCAGAACATCCTCGCCTTCCGGTTCTCCAACGGGATGTTCGAGCCGCTCTGGAGCAAGCAGCACGTCGACCACATCCAGTTCACGGTCGGCGAGACCGTGGGGGTGGAGAGCCGCGGGCGCTACTACGACACCGCCGGCGTCCTGCGGGACATGGTCCAGAACCACATGTTCCAGATGCTCGCCTACCTCTGCATGGAACCGCCGTCCTCGGTCCGCGCCGATGCGGTGCGCAACGAAAAGGCGAAGCTCCTCGATTCGGTGCGCATCATGCGGCCCGAGGACGTGCTGCGCGACACCGTGCGCGGCCAGT
>DATKAB010000147.1 GCA_035498555.1 Candidatus Sulfotelmatobacter sp. | reverse complement strand
GCGGCCGCCGACGCCGCCGCGTAGTTGCCGGCGAAATCCTCGACCTTCTTGAGATTGTAGACGTCGCCGGTCCCCTTGATCGAGCTGCCGCCGAGGTCGGCGACGCCGAGCCCCTGCAGCTTGAACGGGTAATCCTTGCCCTGGAAATGCAGGGTGCCGCTGCCCCAGGTCACGCCCACTCCGGCAGCGGCCGATGCACCGGAGAAGCTCACCGTCGCATCGGGCTTCTCGTTTGCCGCCAGCGTGGGCATCGCGGTCATCGAGACCAGCACGGCTGCCGTCAGAAGCGTTGCCGCCATCGTTACCTTTGTCCAAACACGAGTCATCTTCAACATCTCCTTGTCAATGCGGCGCCGATGAATTGGTAGGATCGCGCTCATCGGCACGACGCCGAAAGGTCACCGATGAGAGCGCCTGCGCGTAGCGAATCGCGGCTCGCGCGTTTCGCCCAGCGCTGCGCCGTAGTGTGCCGGCGGGCGGTCGTGGAATCTTGGAGATTCCTGATTGCCGCGCCCCGACTTCGCGGCGCGAGCGGCGTTCCGGAAACGCCAGGCGTTCACGAGGCGACAGTCAACGCGCGAGGACGGGCTTGTGACGGGGTGAACCGGATCGGTCGCGCGCGCCCGATCTCGTCGATGACCAGCGTCACCGCTGGCCCCCGTCGGCTCCTGCGCTCCTCGTCGGTCGTGGGACGCCAACCGAAGCGGCGCCAGGTCTCGACGACCGAGGTCGCCGCCGCCGGCACGTACCGGAACGAGGGGTCGAGGATCGAATAGTTGGGTCTCATCGTTGCATCTCTACCGTGTGGTCCCTCGAGGGCGTTGCACACATGCAGCCATCGTCGCGGCCTTCGGTTGCTTCAGCGTTGCGGGGAGGGCCCCGGAAATGTCGGCCGAAACATGCGCGTCGCTCGGAGACCCGTAATGCGCCCGACCGGATTACCGAGGCAACCATGCGCGGCCGTCTTGCAATGAACCAGTGACCAGGTGCTCGGATACTGATCCGGCGAGCAAACGTTTGGCGACGGCAGGCGGTTCCGGGCCTCGCGAATCTCGAAGGAGACCACTATGCAGATCAGCAAGAATTCCATCGCGCAAGAATTGACGCGGGACGCGGCCGAGGTCGACGCCCTGCTCCGCCATGAACTGGACCGAGCGCGCGACGCCCTCGCCACCGGCATCGACGGCGCGGGGGACCGACTCGGAGACATCGAGGCTGGCACGACCCGCCGGGTGCGCGTGGCGGCGCGCCGGACCGAGCGCTACGTCCGCAAGCACCCGTGGCAGGTTGCGAGCATCGGGATCGCGCTCGCCGTGGCCGTCGGAGTCGCGATCGGCCTCGCCGCGGCGTCGAGAAAGGAGTGAGCCGGCGAACGGTTCGCGAACGACCGACTTGTCTGCGCTCTTTCCTCGTCGCAAGGTGCCCGCTCCGCGGGTCCCATCATTTCTCCGTAATGCATAGCTTCGTACCAACCCTCAAATAACCTCCAAGCAGCCATGCGAATCATATTCACAGCGATCGCTCTCCTCCTCGCAGCGCTTCTGGCCGGGTGCGCCAGCGCGATCGGGCAAGGCGGCCCCGAGCTCGGCGAAGAGTCGGTGCGCTACGGCGTCATCACGCGCATCGAGCCGGTGTCGCTCGAAGGCGATCACCAGCTCGGGCTGGGCGCCGTGCTGGGCGCCGCGGCGGGCGGCATCATCGGCCACCAGTTCGGCGGCGGCAGTGGCCGCGACGTGGCGACCGTGATCGGCGCGGTCGGCGGCGGTCTCGCCGGAAACGCGATTCAGAACCGGTATGTCGACCGCCGGCCGGGCCAGCACATCTTCGTGCGGCTCGACAACGGGGTGACGATCGCGGTCACCGAGCCCGCCGATCCGGCGCTGCGCGTCGGGGATCGCGTGCGCGTCCAGGGACGCGGCATGGACGCGCGCGTCGTCAGAGGCTGACCGGCGAGTCGGAGGGCACCGCCGCGCGGCCGAGATGCCGGGTTCGGCCTGCGCGAGCGACGCCGAGGTCGCGGCGGTTGCAGCCGTGGCCGGGCCCACCGAAGCTGGCGTTGAGCCGATGCTCGCGGGGACGGCAATCACGCATTCCGGGTCGTCGGTCGACGATGCGCGCGCAGTCCAGGCACTGCTGATGCGAGCGTCCGCCGGGTCACTCGCTGAGCCTCGCGGGCAATCAAGAAAGAACAACGGGCGCCGGAGGCGCCCCGTTTCCGAGCGGAGACCCGCGCCGGCTAGAAGAGGTGGCGCAGGCCCACGCCGACGTACCGCGGATCGCCACCCGCGTTCGGCCCGATACCGTTATTCACGATGCCGGCGTAGCGTGCGTTCGTGTCGTTGGTGATGAAGGTACCGTAGGCGTAGACGCTCGAACGCTTCGAAAAGCTATAGGCGTAACCCAGGATCCAGCCGTTCACGGCGGTCGAGCTGCCGTCGAAGGAATACCTGTTACCCGAAACGCTGCCGCGGAGGTCGTTCGCGTGCGCATACTGCAGCCCGAAGGTGTGCGGGCCGAGCTGGTACGCGGCGTCCAGCCGATAGGCGTTGCGCTTGAGCTCGGTCAGGTTTCCATCACCCGTTGCGACCGTGCCGCCGGGGTTGTTGGCGTAGTCCATCTTGTACTTGATCCATTCGTAGTACCCGCCGATCGACAGGCCGAACCCGAAGGTGTAGCGCAGGTTCACGTTCCAGGCGTTGGCGCTGTCGCTGCTGATGCCGTTGCTGGCCGCGGTCCCGATAGGGATGCAAGCGAGGGTCGCCGAGTTGGTGGCCCCAATCGTGGCGTTGCCACCCAGGGCAAACCCCGGGGCGCAACCGGTGCCTATTGCCGGCAGACCGGCCGCCCCCATGCTGCGGGCGGCGGCGGTGATGTAATCGCCGTGATACTCGTAGGCCACCCCGGCATTGAAGCCGCCGAGCGCGTAGTTAAGGCCGACGCTCCAGAGCGACGGCTTGACCGTGGACGGGAAGTTCGGCGATTCATTCGTCGCGTTGCTCGTCGAACCGCTCGTGGCACCGTACTGGACGCGGCCGCTGAATCCGGCCCAATTCGGCGACACATACCACACCGAGTTGGCGACGCGACGGTTGAAGCCCGTCGCCCACCGGAAGCAGTTCGTCGGGTTGACCGTGGTTGTCGCCGACTGGCCGAAGTTCGCGCCGCAGAACTGACCGAGATCTTGACCGGAAATCGTCCCGTCGGCGTTCCCCAGGCCGGCGAGCAAGCCCGCCGCAAAAGTGGTCGAGGCATTCCCGTATGTCGTGTGCGCGGCGCTGA
>DATKAB010000146.1 GCA_035498555.1 Candidatus Sulfotelmatobacter sp. | reverse complement strand
GCCGCTCGTCCCGGGACCCGGCGTTCAGATCTTTCGCGACTTGATCCCGGATCGGGCGGGCGGCGCGTTCTTCGAATGGGAACAGGGCGCGGGCTACTACTGGCAAGTGTCGGTGATTCGAGTGGACGCGCTCGGCAATGTCGTCCCGGGTTGGCCGCGCGCCGGGCTCCCGGTGTTCGACCCGCTGCTCAATCTGCTGACGGGCGAGACTCTGCTCTACGACGACCAGAAGCATCTCTACGTCGCCTGGACCGTGCGGCAGAACGCCGGCAAGACCGTCGAGATGCTCCATTGCCTCGATGCCATCGGTGGCTTTGCGCCGGGCTGGCCGTCCGGCGGCCTGCGGATCGCAACGGCGGTCGGCGTGGATTTCCAGTCCCATCTGGTTTCCGACGGTCAGGGCGGCGTGATCGCGGCGTGGGGTCCGGTGACACCGATCGAGGGCATCGATTGCGAGATCCGAGCGCAGCGGATCGACGCGCAGGGCGGACTTCACTGGGGCGACTTCGGCCGCACCATCGTCCCGAGCGCGGACGACCTGATCGGCCCGGCCCTGGTCTCCGATGGCGCGGGCGGCGCGATCCTCGCGTGGTCGAGTGGCCGGTCGGAGCAGTCGCAGATCTACGCGCTGCGACTCACCGCGGATGGGGATCCGGCGCCGGGCTGGCCGGCGACTGGTGTCGCGATGACCACGGCCGCCGGCAATCGCCAACTGGGAGCGATGGTCTCGGACGGCGCGGGCGGCGTGATTCTGGGCTGGAGCGAGTCGCGCGGCGCCACGGGGACGGCGGGCCAGGACGTGTACGCGCAGCACCTGCTCGCGACTGGCAAGCTTGCGCCGGGCTGGGGCGCGGATGGAAACGTGGTGTGCGCCGCGCCCGCCAATCAGATGACTCCGCTCATGTGCGGCGATGGCGCCGGGGGCGCAGTGCTGGCGTGGAACGATTTTCGGCCCGGGGCGAGTTCGACCGGAATCTTCGCGCAACGCATCGACGGCGTAGGACACTTGCTGTGGGCCACGGCGGGAGTTGCGGTGTGCACGGCCCCGGACGTCCAGCGCCTCGGCGCGTTGTCGTCCGACGGCAAGGGCGGCGCGTGGACGGCGTGGGAGGACTGGCGAAACGGTTACGCCGACTCGGACATCTATGGCACGCACTTGTTCGCGGACGGCGGCATCGATCCGGAATTCGCGTTCAACGGAACTCCCGCCTGTTCCGCGCCGGGCATTCAATACGGCCCGATGCTGGCGGTGGATCCGGGCTCCAAGCCGGTGGTCGCCTGGCCCGACGAGCGCTTCACCTTCCCCGCCACCCAGATCTTCTTCACCGTGCTCATGGACCCCTCGGAGTTTCCACAGCCCGGACCGGAGCCCACGCCGAGCGAGATCCCGGTGCTCAAGCGCGCGTTCCTGAGCCACTCGCGATCGGCGCAGGTCGAATTCCGTCTGCCGGGGGCCGGCATGACGCGCCTCGAGCTGTTCGACGTGAGCGGCCGGCGCGTGGCCGCGAGCGACCTGGGCTGGATGCCAGCCGGCGATCACCAAGCCGCGTTGAACGGACTCGAGGACCGGCCCCCCGGCGTCTATCTGGTGCGCCTCTCGCAGGGCACGCAGTCCTGGACGTCACGGGTGGCGCTGATCCGGTGATACGTTCATCCTGGGTCGGACCCGGATCACGGCGGGGAGAGCGAACCGGGAGAATGTCGGTCGGGCCTGGGGTACCGATTTTCCGTTGGAGGCGCCGCCGCGCGCGACGCGCCTCAATTCGCGACGCCGCCGCCGAACGCTACTGCCGCTCGACCGTCGCCACCGCCAGCGCGGCGATGCCCTCGCCGCGCCCGAGCGCGCCCAGGCGCTCGTTGGTGGTCGCCTTCACCGACACGCTCTCGATGCCGAGCTTCAACGCCCGCCCGATGTTGACGCGCATCGCTTCGCGATGCGGCGCGATGCGCGGCACCTCGGCAATCACCGAGGTGTCCACGTAGGTGATGCGATAGCCGCGGCCCTCGACCAGCGCCCGGATCAGGCCGAGCAGCTCGAGGCTCGAGGCGTTCTTCCACTTGGTGTCGTGCGGCGGAAAGTGCTCGCCGAGATCGCCGAGCGTCGCGGCGCCGAGCAACGCGTCGCCGATCGCGTGCAGCACCACGTCGGCGTCGCTGTGGCCGTCGAGACCGAACGGGCTCTCGATCGGAACGCCGCCCAGTACCAGCGGGCGCCCCGGTTCGAGGCGATGGACGTCGTAGCCGATGCCGGTCCGGATCTCCATGGGCCCCCTATCTAACGGTGGAGCGCCCTCGCCTGCAAGCAGGCCTCGGCCAGCCGCAGGTCGTCGGGCGTGGTGATCTTGAAATTGAGCGGGTCGCCGAGTGTCACGCGGACTCGATGGCCGAGCGCCTCCACCAGCGCCGCGTCGTCGGTGGCGATGGTCTTTCCCGCCGATTCGTGGGCGGCCAGCAGCCAGTCGCGCCGGAATGCCTGCGGCGTCTGAGCACGCCACAGGCCGGCGCGCGATACGGTTTGCTCGACCACCTCGAGGCTCACGCGTTTGAGCGTGTCTTCGAGCGGCACCGCCGCCAGCGCCGCGCCGTGAACGCGCGCGTCGCCCACCACGCGCGCGATCAGCTCGGGGCTGACCAGAGCGCGCGCGCAGTCGTGCACCGCGACGTGCGTGACACCTTCGGGCAGCACGTGGAGCCCGCGCCCCACCGAGTGCTGCCGCTCGCGCCCGCCTTCGGTCCACGCCACGATCTTGCGGGCGCTCAATCCGGCGGCGGAGAACAGGTCGCGCAGCTTCGCGACCGGGCCCACCATCACGATTCCCTCGATCGCGTCGCAGCGCTCGAACGCCTCCAGGCTCCAGCCGAAGAGCGGCCGCCCGGCGAGGGGCACAAAGGCCTTCTCGACCCCGGCGCCGAGGCGTTCGCCCTTGCCGGCGCAGAGCAGGATCGCCGCGACGCTCACGTGACCCGGGTCACCGTGCCGTGGGCCAAGCGCGTGAGATCGGCGGGCCGGAGCTCGAACAGGGAATTGGGGTGTCCGGCCGCCGCCCACAGCGATTCGAGCCGCAGCAGGTCTTCGTCGATGAAGGTGACGAACGCCGTGACGTGCGCGATCGGCGGCACGCCGCCGATCGCGAATCCGGTCCGCTGGCGCACGAAATCGGGATGGGCGCGCTCGATCGGCTCGCCGAGCAGCTCGGTGATGCGCGCCTCGTTCACCCGATTGGCGCCGCTGGTCAGGACCAGCACGCCGCGATCGCTGTGCGCGGCGCGAAAAATCAGGGATTTCACGATCTGCCCGACCTCACAACCCACCTCGCGCGCGGCGTCGGCGGCGGTCCGCACCGGAACCGCCAGCTCGATCACCTGCAGTTCGAGCCCCTCGGCCCGCAGCGCGTCCTGCACTTTCTGCGCGCTGGCGCTGAGCGGGCGATCGCTCGAGGCGGTCAATGCCCGGCCTCTTCGCGCAGGCGCTCGGCGATATGCCCGGGTCGTCGAGACTCGGCCACCTTCACCGCCTCGCCGAGCAGCGTCTCGAAGGCCTCGCGCAGGGTGGCGAGCGGCACCACTTCGAGCTTCGCGCCCTTCGCCTCGTCGGCCTGGGTCGCCGGAATTCCGGCGCGCGTGAAGCCAAGGCGCGCCGCCTCGTGGAGTCGCGTCTCGAGCCGCGTCACGCGCCGCAGCTCGCCCGACAGGCTCACTTCGCCCACCGCCAGCGTGCGCGGCAGCAGCGGCCGGGAGCGGAACGACGAGGCCAGCGCCAGCGCCACGCCCAGATCGGTGCCGGGCTCCTCGAGACGGATGCCGCCGGTGGCGGTGACGAACACGTCGTGGCGACCGAGGCGCAGCCCCACGCGCCGCTCGAGCACGGCGAGCAACACCGCCAGACGCCTGGGATCGAAGCCGCTCGCCACGCGCTGCGGCGTGGCGTAGAACGACGATGACACCAGCGCCTGCACCTCGACCAGCAGCGGCCGCGAGCCCTCGAGGCTCGCCACCACCGCCGAGCCCGGCGCAAGTGTCGCGGCGTCGCCGCCCGGAGCACCGGGCGAAGCCGGGCCCGGGGCAAGGCTGGCGAGAAACGCTTCGCTCGGATTGCCGATCTCGCGGAGACCTTCGCCGGTCATCTCGAACACGCCCAGCTCGTGGGTGGCGCCGAAGCGATTCTTGGCGGCGCGCAGCACGCGATAGTGCTGATAGCGCTCGCCCTCGAGATAGAGCACCGCGTCCACCATGTGCTCGAGCACGCGCGGCCCCGCGACCGCGCCGTCCTTGGTGACGTGGCCGACCAGGAACACCGCGGTGCCGGTGGCCTTGGCAAAGTGCATGAGCGCGAGCGCCGACTCGCGCACCTGCGTCACGGTGCCGGGGCCGCCCTCGAGATCGGCGCGCGACAGCGTCTGCACCGAATCGGCGATCAGCACCGCCGGCTTCACCTCGGCGGCCGCTTCGAGCACCGCCTCGACGTCGCTCTCGCACAGCAGCAGCAGCCCGGCGGGAATCGCCCCCAGCCGATCGGCGCGCAGTCGCACCTGCGACTCGCTCTCTTCGCCCGACACGTACAGCACGCGTTGCGCGGCGGCCGCGGCCAGACCGTGCCCCGCGCCGCCGTCACCGCCCGCGAGCCGGCGCGCGAGCTGCATCATCAGCGTGCTCTTGCCGATTCCGGGATCGCCGCCCACCAGCGTCACCGAGCCCGGCACCACGCCGCCGCCCAGCACGCGATCCAGCTCGTCGATGCCGGTGCGCGCGCGCCGCACGTCGCTCACGTCGATCTCGGCGAGCGGGCGCGCGGTGGGGCGTGCCCCACCGCCCGGCGCCCAGCGTCCGCGCGACGAACGCGCGCCGCGCGCTGTCGCCCCGGGCGCCGCGCCTGCAACCGGCGCCTCGGCGGCCGAGTTCCACGCGCCGCACGCCGAGCAGCGCCCGAACCAGCGCGCTTCCTCGTGCCCGCATTGCGAACAGAAGAAGTGGGTCTTGGCGGTCTTCGCGCTCTTCGCCACTTAGAACACCTTCACGGTCAGGTACTTCTTGGGATTCGCCTTGATGTCGGCGATCAGCGACTTCAGTTCGGCTACCGCGGCATGCGTGTCGTCGTAGAGCTTGTCGTCGTTGATCAGCTTGCCGATCGTGCCGTGGCCGCGATCCATCTTGCCCGCCACGCTCTGCAGCGAGGCGCGCAGCGAGTCGAGCTTGCCAGAGAGCTGATCGAGCTTCTCGGCGGTCGAGGCGAAGTGGTCGATCGCCTTCTTCAATTCGGCCTCTCGATCGGTGGTGAGCGCCCTGGTCGTCGCGCTGGTCGCCTGCAGGTTCGAAACGATCAACTTCACGCCGCGGCGATTCTCGTCGACCGACTGGCGCAACTGCTCGCTCGCCAGCCTCAGGTTCTTCATGGTGCCGGCGAGGTCGCCGGATTTGCTCATGGCCTGCGCGATCGTGCGCAGCTGCTCGGCCAGATCGCCGATCGGCGCGACCGCGTCGCCGAGCATCGCCGCCACTTCGGCGATGCCCAGCTCGTACATGCCGGGAATGGTGTCGCGTTCGGTGTAGGGCGTGCCGGTCATGCGCAGGTCCACCGCGATCACCTTCTCGCCCATCAGGCCAACGTTGCGGATCGCGACGCGACACTCGTGAGTAAGCCTCACATCGGAATCGAGCTGCAGGTGGACGAGCACGGCGCCGTCCACCAGGCGCACGTCGCGCACTTCGCCCTTACGGAGCCCGTTCACCTGCACCTCGTCGCTCTGACTCAGGCCTCCGGTCTGCTCGAAGCGCACCAGCCAGATGCGGTTCTTCTGAGTGAGCGAGATCTCCTTGAGCCAGGTGACACCCCACAGCAATAACCCCAGCGCCACCAGCACGGTCAGGCCCACCTGGATTTCGGTGCGACGACTCATCTCGGCCCTCTCGCCCTACACCGTCTGCATCGGCCCTTCACTCGAACCCTCCACGAATTGCCGCACCAGCGGGTCACGTGTCGAGCGCACTTCTTCGGGCGTTCCGATGAACACCACGCGCCCACCGTGCAACAGCGCCATTCGATCTGCAACCTTGTAGGCGCTCACCATGTCGTGCGTCACGACTACCGAAGTCACGGCGAGCCGCTTCTGCAGGCCTCGAATGAGCTTGTCGATCACGTCGGCCATGATCGGATCGATGCCGGTGGTGGGCTCGTCGTAGAGCACGATCTGCGGATCCATGGCCAGCGCGCGCGCCAGACCGACGCGCTTCTTCATCCCCCCCGACAGCGAGGCCGGCTTCATGTCCTCGACGCCCGAGAGTCCCACCCACTCGAGGCGCTCGGCGACCCGTTTGTGGATCTCGGCATCCGGCAGCCGCGTGTGCTCGCGCAGCGGCAGCGCGATGTTCTCGCCGACGGTGAGCGAATCGAACAGCGCCGCGCTCTGGAACAGCATGCCGAACTTCTTGCGCACTTCGTTCAGCTCGCGCTCCCGCAGCCCGACGATCTCCTCGCCTTCGACCTCGATCGAGCCCGAGTCGGGCGCCATCAGGCCGATGATGTGGCGCAGCAGGACGCTCTTGCCGCTGCCGCTTCGCCCCATCACCAGCATGGTCTCGCCCTTCTCGATGTCGAGATCGACGCCGTCGAGCACCTGCAGCGAACCGAGCCGCTTCTTCAATCCGCGGATCGCGATCATTGGGAAAAGATGAACCGGAAGAGCACGTTGGCGAGCACGTAGTCGCTGATCAGCACCAGCACGCAGGACGAGACCACCGCGCGCGTGGTGGCGAGCCCCACGCCTTCGGCGCCGCCCTCCGTCTGGAATCCGTAGTAGCACCCCATCCAGGCGATGATGGCGCCGAAGAACACCGACTTGAGCAATCCCGAGAACAGGTCCTTGTAGTAGAAGAACTGCTTCAGGCTGGTCACGTAGGTGTGGGTGGAGACGCCGATGGTGGTGACCGAAACCACGTAGCCGCCGAAGACACCGATGGCGTCGGCGAGGATCACCAGCACCGGCAGCATCACGATCGAGGCGACCACCCGCGGCACCACCAGATAACGCACCGGATTGATCGCCATGGCGGTCAATGCGTCGATCTGCTCGGTGACTTTCATCGTGCCGAGCTCCGCGGCAATCGAGGCGCCGACGCGTCCGCCCACCACCAGCGCGGTCAGCACCGGTGCCAGCTCGATCACCACCGAGCGCAGGATCACCGAGCCGATGTACTTGAGCGGGACCTCGTTCGAGAACTGATAGGCGGCCTGCACCGCCGCCACCGCGCCGGTGAAGATGCTGACCACGAACACCAGCCACAGCGACTCGACTCCGACCACCGACATCTGCTGAACGACGAGCCGGAACGAACGCAGCCCCGGCGCCAGGAAACGCCCGGTGTCGCGGACCAGCATCGTGACCCGCCCGACTTCGGCGACCCAATCGAGCGCGCGCCTCCGCAGGTAGTGGATACCGCGGAGGGCGAGGTCTTCGTGCATGAGCTAGAAGCTGGGTCCGAATTCCGCCGGCGCGAGAGGCGTGTAGGGCAGGAAGCGCGTGCACTCGCGCTTGAAGGTGAGCTTGATCGAACCGGTCGGACCGTTGCGCTGCTTGCCGATGATGATCTCGGCCAGCCCCTTGAGCGCCGGATCGTCGGGCTTGTAGTACTCCTCGCGGAACACGAAGATCACCAGGTCGGCGTCCTGCTCGACGCTGCCCGATTCGCGCAGATCCGAGAGCTGCGGGCGCTTGTCGGCGCCGTGCCGCTGCTCGACGGCGCGAGAGAGCTGCGACAGAGCGATGATCGGGATGTCGAGCTCCTTGGCGAGCGCCTTGAGATTCCGCGTGATCTGCGAGATCTCCTGCACGCGGTTCTCGACGCGACCGGTGGCGCGGATCAACTGGAGGTAGTCGATCACCACCAGCCCGAGCTTGCCTTCGGACTTCAAGCGCCGGCACTTGGCGCGGATCTCGAATACGTTGAGCGCCGCGGAATCGTCGAGCATGATCGGCGCCTGATAGAGCTTGCCGGCCGCGGTCTGGAGCGCCGGATAGTCCTCGCGGCCGAGGAACCCCGAGCGCACCTTGCTCAGATCCACCTCGCCCTGCGAGCACAGCATGCGCATCGCGAGCTGGTCGCTGCTCATTTCGAGCGAGAACACCGCCACCGGAATCTGGTGCTGGATCGCGGCGTTCTCGGCGATGTTCACCGCCAGGCTGCTCTTCCCCATCGCCGGGCGGCCGGCGATGATGATCAGGTCGCCGCGCTGGAAGCCGGCGGTCTTCTCGTCGAGATCCTCGAAGCCCGACGGCACGCCGGTCACGCGCACCTGGCGTCGTGACAGCTCGTCGATCTTCTTGAAGGTCGGCGAGATCAGATCACGAATCGCCACGAAGCCCTGGCGCACCTGGGTATCGGTGATCGCGAAGATCCGCTGCTCGGCTCGATCGAGGATGCTGCCGGTCTCGTCGCCACCGGTGAAGCACTCCTGCTGGATCTCGGTGGCCGCGCGAATCAGTCCGCGCAACACCGACTTGCCCTGGATCAGCCGGACGTGGTGCTCGATGTTGGCGGTGGCGGTCGCGTACTCGAGCAGCTGCGCCAGCGCCGGCGGACCACCCACGGCGTCGAGATCGCCGCGCTTGCGCAGCTCCTCGGCGAGCGTGATGACGTCGGCCTTTTCGTTGCGGTTGTAGAGCGCGACGATCGCGTCGTAGATCTTCTGGTGAGCGGTGCGGTAGAAGGCGTTGGCCGGCAGCTTCTCGATGGTGAGCCCGGTGTGCTCGCTGTCGAGCAGCAGCGCCGCGAGCACGGCGCGCTCGGCGTCGAGCGCCTGAGGCGGAGTCGGGCCTTCTACAGTCTCTCTGAGGGCAGGCAGGACGTCAGTCATGGATGGATCCCTCCGCCGCTAGTCGGCCAGGTATTCGCGCGCCAGCAGCTGCATGTCTTCCCAGACAGGGCGCTTGTAGCCCGGATTCCTGAGACAGGCGGCCGGGTGGTACGTCACGATCAGCCGCGCTCCCTGAAAACGATAGACCTTGCCCCTGAGCCCGCCAATCGTGCCCTTCACGCCCACCAGCAACTCGGCCGCGAACTTGCCGAGGCAGCAGATGATGCGCGGCTTCAGCGCTTCGAGCTGCCGGTGCAGATAGGGTGAGCACTGTTCGATCTCGTGGGGCAGCGGGTTGCGATTCTCGGGCGGACGGCATTTCAGCACATTACAGATGTAGACGGTCTGGCGATTGAGCGGCACGCCGGGAAGGAGTTTCGCCTCGTCCATCGCCTGAATGATTCGGGTGAGCAGCTGGCCGGCGCGGCCGACGAACGGCTCTCCCTGCGCGTCTTCGTCGGCGCCCGGCGCCTCGCCCACGAACACGATGCCGCTGCTCGCCGAGCCCACCCCAGGCACGGCGTGGGTGCGAGTGTCGCACAATCCGCATTTCTTGCAGGCGCGAACCTCGCCCGCCACCTGGTCGAGGATCGGGAGCGCCGCCGCGAGGATCTCGGCGCGGGCCCCGGCCTCGATCGGATGAAGCGCCGCGTGATGCGAGGGCAGCGAGAAGTCGAGCGGCTCGTAGCTCGCGGGCGCTTCGGGCTCGGCCTCGCCGAACAGGTTGGTGAGCGGCGCGGAGGCCGGCTTCGCCGCGGCCGGCCTCGCAGCGGCCGGTTTCGCTGCAGCCGGAGCGGCGGTCGCCGAGGCGTCGATACGGGCGGCCGGCGTCGGGCGCCTCGGTTCGCGCCGCGCCACCACCGCGCCACGCGCCAGCAGCTCGCCGCCCATGCCGCCCGGCTCGCGCTCGAGCCGGCGTCGCAGTCCGCGCGTGATGTCGGCCAGTTCGGCCCGGGGCTCGCGCTCGCTCATCGCCTCCCCCTTCGCCGGCCGCGCCGCAATTCGAGCACGCGGTCGAAGATCGCCTCGGCCAGCTCGCGCTTGCTCATGCGCGGCAGCTTCTTGGCCGCGCGCGCTTCGACCAGCGTGGCGACGTTGGTGTCGCCGCCGAGTCCCTGCTCGGGCGCGTTCAGCACCACCAGGTCGAGCCCCTTCCGGGCCAGTTTGGCGCGCGCGTTGGCCACGCCGCGCGAGGTCTCGAGCGCGAAGCCGACGAAGGTCTGCCCCGCCTTACGCTTCGCCGAAGCTGCCGCGATCACGTCGGGATTGGGCTCGAGAGTGAGCGTGAGCGGCGCACTGCCGCGCTTGATCTTCTCGCGCGCCGCGCGCGCCGGGCGATAGTCGGCCACCGCCGCGGCCGCGATCAGCACCTGAGCGCGCGGGGCCGCCTTCAACACCGCTTCCTTCATCTCGGTCGCGGTCGACACCGGGGTCACCGTCACGCCGGCCGGCGCCGGCACGTTCATCGCGCCCGCCACCAGTGTCACCTCGGCGCCGCGATCGCGCGCCGCCTCGGCGAGCGCCACGCCCATGCGCCCGCTCGAGCGATTGGTGAGCACGCGCACCGGATCGAGCGGCTCCTCGGTGCGTCCGGCGGTCACCAGCACGCGCAGGCCGGCGAGCGACTGGCGCCGCTCCAGCACCTGCTCCAGCGCCTCGCCGATCGCCTCGATCGCGGCGAGCCGGCCGGGCCCTTCGAGCCCCGAGGCCAGCGGCCCGCTCTCGGGGCCAACCAGGGTGACGCCGCGCGCCTTGAGCTTCGCGAGATTCTCCTGCGTCACGCTCTGCCGCCACATCTCGAGATCCATCGCCGGGCAGACGATCACCGGGGCCGGCGTCGCGAGCGTCACGGCGGTGAGCGCGTCGGGCGCCTCGCCGTGCACCAGCCGCGCGATCAGATCGGCGGTGGCCGGCGCGATCACCAGCGCGTCGGCCATCTCGGCGACGTCCACGTGCTCCACCTTCCCACCGGCACGACGCCTCGCCTGGTCGGGCAGCTCGAATCGCGGCTGCTGGTCGCCCCACAGGTTGTGCACCACCGGATTTCCCGACAGCACCTGGAACGTGAGGGGCGTGACGAATTCCGCGGCGGCCGGTGTCATCACCACGATCACCGACGCGCCGCGGGTCTTGAGCATCCGAACCAGCTCGCAGGCCTTGTAGGCCGCGATGCCGCCGGATACGCCGACGACTACGACGCGACCGCGAACCGACTGCGCCCGAGAACGCCGATCTCCGCGTGGCTCAGTCGCTCCTCGCTGCGAAGCGTCCTGCGGATACGTCTCGCTCGTCGCTCGTTCGCGCCTCGTCCTCGGCGTTCTCAGGCGCAGCCTATCCTTGGGCGCTGTCCTCGTATCCATAGGCGACCTCGCCGCGGACCGCGCGCTCGAGCGCAACCGAGGTCACCTTGCCGGGCACCGGCTGGCCCGACTGCCGCGACCAGTCGTTCAACCGGCGCGCCTCGCGCGCCGCGACGATCGCCGTTTCGTACTTGCTCTTGCCGAGCGGGGGAATCAGAGAAGCCAGTTTCGTCACCGTGTTTCTCCTCTCAAGGATTGGGGCCGTCCTCGGCCAACGGTCGGAGCCGGCGCACTCGCGCACGTTCCGCATCCACGATCCCGACCAGGCGTGCGACCGCCTGCTCGAGATCATCGTTCATCACCAGATAGTCGTAGTGGCGGTATTCCGCCAGCTCGCCCGGGGCGTCCTTGAGCCGGCGCTCCACCACCTCGGCCGCGTCGGTCGCCCGCTTGAGCAGGCGACGGCGCAGCGCGTCGATCGAGGGAGGATAGATGAAGATGGAGACCGCGTCCGGGCGCACCCGCCGCACGCTGGCGCCGCCCTGAACGTCCACGTCGAGCACCACGATGCGGCCGCTCGCGATCCCGTCGTCCACAAATCGTGCCGGGGTGCCGTAGCAATGCCCGTGCACTTCGGCGCTTTCGAGGAAATAGCCGGCGCGACGACGGTGCTCGAACTCGTCGCGCGTCACGAACTCGTACTGCACGCCGTCCGACTCGGTGGAGCGCCTGGGCCGCGTGGTGGACGAGATCGCGAACACACATTCCGGCCGCGCCTTGACCAGGCGCTCGACCAGCGTTCCCTTGCCGGCGCCCGAAGGCCCCGAGAGCACCAGCAGGAAGCCGCCGGCCTGGAAGCGGAACGGGATCCCGGCGGTCCCGGGGTCGGGCTTCGCCATCGGATCGGCGGGGTCGGTTTCGCGCGCCTGCACCGTCATTCCACGTTCTGCACCTGCTCGCGCAGGCGCTCGATCTCTTCCTTGATGACGATCACGGCCCGGGTGATCTCGACGTCGTTCGACTTCGAGCCGATGGTGTTGGCCTCGCGATTCATTTCCTGGAGCAGGAAGTTGAGTTTGCGGCCGGCCAGCTCGTGGCCCTCGATCAGCGAGCGGAACTGGTCGAGGTGGGCGGAGAGTCGCACGCATTCCTCGGTGCAGTCGAGCCGGTCGGCGAGCAACGCCATTTCCTGGGCGAGCCGCGCCGGATCCATCTCGATGTCGTCGAGCAGCGGCCGGAGCCGGCTCATCAGGCGCTCCTTGGCCTCGATCGGCCGGAGCGGGGCGCGCTCCACCACCCGATCCAGCTCGATGCGGATCAGGCGCAGCCGGTGTTCGAAATCGCGGGTCAACGCCTGCCCTTCGCGCTCCTTCATCGCCGCCATGTTGTCGCAGGCCTTCTCGACCAGCGTCTTCACCAGATCCCAGGTCTCTTCGTCGGTGAGCGCGGTGTGCTCCCAGCTGAACACGTCGGGCAGTTGCGCGAGCGTGCGGATGTCGAGCCCGGAATGGATCTCGTAGCGGCTCTCGAGCTGCTTGAACAGCGAGACGTAGCGGTCGGCCACCGATTCGTTGAGCTTCAGCACCTCGCCGGTGTCCCCCGCCCCCGACCAGGTGATGGTGAGGTTCAACTTGCCGCGAGAAAAGCGGTCCTGCACCAGTTGCCGGATCTGATCCTCGAACAGCGCGACCATCTTCGGAGCCCGCAGCGACACTTCACAATAGCGATGGTTGACCGACCGGATTTCGGCATTCAGGCGCTGGCCATCGCGTTCCAGGTCGGCCGAGCCATAGCCGGTCATGCTGCGGATCAAGCGGTGCCTCCGGACGTGGGTTGGGGCCGAGCAAGGTACCGGTCGCGGCGAGCGCCGGTCAACCGCCGGGGCCGCCCCCGGGCTTCGGCTTCTTGAACAGCGCTTCCAGCTTCGCCCGGGCGTCGGCCTCCCGACTGGAGGAGCGGGCGGCGCCGGTGAACGGCTCGCGCGAAAAGTAGAAGAACTCGCAGAAGTTTCGGCGCGTCTTTTCGGGCACCGGATCGGCCTGCGTCTCGGTGCACGAATTGTTGTAGCGCTCGTCGTAGTGCCGGCAGTTGCGACAGCATCGCACGTCGCCGCGGCAGGCAGGGCACTCGGCGTCGCGCGAGACCGGCTCACCGACGTCGAGCGCCGCGCCGCACAGATGGCAGATGAAGGCCATGCCGGGAGCATAGGCCGCCCGGCGGTTGTGAGAAAAGCTCGCGGACCGGTGGCCCGCTTGCGTAGAATCCCCGCCGCGACCGACTTCAGCTCTCTCTCGATCGGAGGATCGCGCTCGTGACACTCCCCCGTGCTGGTCTCCGCCTCGCGGCGCTCGCCGCGCTCGTTGTGTTCATGACGCCCGCGTTCGCTCAAGACGCGGGCTACCGCACCCCGCCCGCTCCGGTCGGCGACATCCTGACCGCTCCGCGCCTGCCCCGCGGCGCGCCCGACCTCTCGCCGGATGGCGCGCGCATGGTGGTGCCGAATCTGCCCTCGCTGATTCCGATCGCCGATCTGGCGCAGCCGGTGGAGAAGCTCGCCGGGCTCGAGATCGTGCCCTCGATGCGCGCCGATCGCGGCGATTTCAAGCAGGCCGCCAACGGCTTCACGATCGTGTCGCTCACCGGCGGCGGCTCGGTGCGCGCCCAGCTCCCCGACGGGGCGCGCGTGATCGGGCTGTCGTGGTCCAACAACGGCAAGCAGATCGCGTGCGCGCTGATGGCGACCGGCGGCGCCGATCTGTGGATCGTGGACGCGGCGCAGGGCTCGGCGAAGAAGATCGAGGGCCTCAAGCTCAACACCATTCTGGTGTCGAACATCGAGTGGAGCAACGACGATCGTTCGCTCTACGTGGCGCAGGTCTCGCCACTGCAGAGCGCGCTGGGCGAGCCGAGCCGCATCCCGAACGGGCCGCAGGTGCGCGTCGGCGCGGGACGCGCGGCGGCGCAGCGCACCTCGCGCGACGTGCTCCGCACCGACACCGATCAGCAGCGCTTCACCTGGTACACGACCAGCCAGCTCGTTCAGGTGACGCTCGACACGGGCTCGGTGCGCCAGATCGGCGCGCCCCTGATGCTGCGCGACTGGCAGCTGTCGCCGGACGAGAAGTACCTCGAGATCGAGCGCATCTACGAGAAACTGCCGCTCGGCTTCCCCCACTACCTGTTCCCCGGCCGGATCGAGATCTGGGACTCGGGCGGCGCACTGGTGGCGCGCGCCGGCGTCTTTCCGCTCAACGATCGCAGCGCGATCTCGAGCGTGGCGCGGCTCGGGCCGCGCGAAGCGTCCTGGAGCCCCGACGGGCAATCGCTCTACTTCTTCTCGTGGCGCGATACGCCGGGCGCCGACGCGACGCGCGCGATTCGCGACACCACGCTGGCGCAGCCCGGCACCGATCGCCTGATGCGCATGTCGGCCCCGTTCACCGCCGACCCCGAATCGATCGCGACCTCGGACATGCGCTTCGAGCGCATGAGCTGGATCGGCTCGACCTCGAAGCTGCTGCTGACGGAAGTCTACGAGCCGCGCCGGGTGGAACGGAGACGCTGGCTCGACACCGCGAAGCCCGCCGAGTTGCACGCGCTTTCGCTGCGCTCGACCGAGAGCGTCTACGACGATCCCGGCCGGCCGCTCGGCCACGACGTCAAGCATCAGTGGGTGCTGTGGACCGATTCCAAGGGCAGCACGATCTATCTTTCGGGCGAGGGCTTCCGCGCCGACGGCCAGCGGCCGTTCCTCGCGCGCATGGATCTCGCCTCCGGCAAGGCGACGCGCCTGTTCGAGAGCGACGCGCAGCATCTCGAGGCGGCGGTGGCGCTGCTCGATCCGCAGGCGAAACAGTTCATCACCTCGCGCGAGTCGAATCGCGAGCCGCGCAACTACTGGCTGCGGAAGGCCGGCCAGAAGACCGGCGCGCAGCTCACCTCGTTCACGGATCCCGCCCCGGCGCTCACCGCGGCGCAGCGCGTCCAGTTCACGTTCACGCGCCCGGATTCGGTGCGCCTGAACGCCGAGGCGGTACTGCCGGCCGACTGGAAGCCGGGCAAGCGGCTGCCCACCATCTTCTGGATCTATCCCAACGACTACCGATCGGCGGCGGCGGCTTCGCAGAACCGGCGAGCGCCGAATCGTTTTCCCTCGCAGAGTCCGCTCAACCCCGAAGTGCTGGTGACCCAGGGCTACGCCGTGGTCTATCCCGACATCGCGGTGGTGGGCACCAACGATCGCTACGTGGAGGAGATCCAGATCAGCGCGAAGGCGGCGATCGACGAATGCGTGCGGCGCGGGTTCACGGATCGCGACCGCGTCGGGGTGGGCGGCCACAGCTACGGCGCGTTCTCGAGCGCCAACATGCTGACGCACACCGATCTGTTCCGCGCGGGAATTGCGAGCGACGGCGCCTACAACCGCACGCTCACGCCGTTCACGTTCCAGGCCGAGGAGCGCACGCTGTGGCAGGCGCCGCAGACCTATCTCGACATGTCGCCGTTCATGCACGCCGACCGGATCAAGCAGCCGCTGCTGCTGCTCCACAACCTCGACGACACCAACGTCGGCACCAATCCGATTCAGAGCGATCGCATGTTCGAAGCGCTGAACGGCATGGGCAAGACCGTGACGCTGGTGAACTATCCGTACGAGGATCACGGCCCGGCCGCGAAGGAGACGGTGCTCGACTATTGGAGCCGCGTCATCGAATGGTTCGACAAGTACGTGAAGAACGCGCAGCCGAGCGCGACGTCAGCCGCCGAATCGGGCGCCGCGCGGCCGTAGGCGCACGCGTCTCGAGGCTGCGCGTCGCCCGATGAGCGCGACATCCGATCCGGCCGAGTCGAGCGCCGAACGATTCGTCGCGCTACTGCGCGAGCTGCGCCGGCAGCGCGCGCGGCTCGCGCGCAAGGCCGAGGCGATCCGCGGCGACCTGGCCGAGGCCGAGCGCGCCCCCGAGTACCGGCGCTTCGCCGAGGCGTTGCTCGCCTATCTCACCCAGGTGCCGAAACGCGCGGCGCGCGTGACACTCGCCGACCCGCACGACGCTTCGCATTCGCTCGAGATTCCCCTCGATCCTTCGCTCACTGCGCAGGCCAACGCCGCGCGCTACTTCAAGCGCGCGGCCAAGGGTGAGCGGGGCGCGGCCGCGATTCGCGCGCGGTTGGAGCGGGCGCTCTCGGACTTCGACGACCTCGACGAACTGATCGGGCGCGGGCAGTCGATCGAGGAGGGCGCGGCCGACGAGGCGATCCAGCGCGAGCTGGAGGCGGCGCTGCGGCCCGCGCGCGGCGCGAGGCCAGCCTCCGCGAGGGCGGTTGCCGCAGCCACCCCCGGCGGCGTTCATCGACCGGCGCCGCCGCGATCAAAGCGCGAGGTCGTGCCGGCGCGCCTCCTTCCGCGAAGGCTCCGCACCGAGGAAGGCTGGGACGTGCTGATCGGACGCAGCAACGAAGGCAACGATCATCTGACGCTCCATCTCGCGCGCCCCGAGGACTACTGGTTCCACGTGCACGGCGCGGCCGGATCGCACGTGGTGCTGCGCCGCGGCAAGGGCAAGAACGAGCCGTCGAAGCAGACGCTCGAGCGCGTCGCGTCGTGGACGGCGTTCTATTCCCAGGCGCGCACCGCCGGCAAGGTGCCGGTGATCTGGACCCTCAAGAAGTACGTGCGCAAGCCGCGCGGCGCGAAGGCCGGCACGGTGGTGTGCGAGCGCGAAAAGACCATCATGGTGCGGCCGAGCGAGCCGCAGAAATCCCATCTCGCCGAACAGGAGAACTCGGAATGAAGCGGATCGTGACGATGACGCTGGCGGCGATGATGGCGATAGCGGCCGTGACGGCGGCGCAGGCGCAGAACATGGGTGCGCCGCGCGACACCGCGCACGCGGGGCTCCGCTTCGTGTATCTCATCCGCCACGCCTGGTACGACGGCGCGGATCCGCGCGACGAGCGCACCGGCAAGGGCCTCGACTCGCTGGGGCGCGCGCAGGCCGCGCTGCTCGCCGACCGGCTGTCGCACTTGCCGGTGACGTTCAATTCGCTGGTGAGCAGCAGCTTCACTCGCGCGCGCGAGACCGCCGACATCATCGGGGGCGCGATTCACATGATCTCGGCGCGCGACTCGGGGCTCAGCGAGTGCACGCCGCCCTCGATTCGCCCCGACTACGGCCGCGATCTGGCGCCCGGCGAGATGGATTCGTGTCAGGCGAAGCTCGAACGATCGTTCGCGCGCTACGTGCGGCCGGCCGGCGGGCCCACCGACGTGCGCGATCTGCTGGTCTGCCACGGCAATGTGATCCGCTGGATGGTGACGCGCGCACTGGGGCTCGATACACACGTATGGCCCAACTTCGACATCGGCAATGCCTCGATCACGGTGCTGGTGGTGCGTCCCGATGGCGTGGTTCGTCTGGCCGCGTACAGCGACACCGGACATCTG
>DATKAB010000145.1 GCA_035498555.1 Candidatus Sulfotelmatobacter sp. | reverse complement strand
GCCACGCCCGGGCGCTTCGGCGCGCACCAGTTCCAGGAGCACATGGAGGGCACGCTGCTCTACTGCGCCTGGTTCGCCGGGGGCTTGCGCATCGTCGACATCGCCGACCCGCTGGCGCCGCAGGAAGTCGGGTTCTTCATCCCCGAGCCCGCGCCGGGACGCGCCGCGCCGCAGACCAACGACGTCGAGACCGATTCCCGCGGACTGATCTACATCGTCGACCGCTACGCCGGCTTCGACGTGCTCGAGCTGAGTCGCTGACGCGGCTTCAGTTGTCGAACCCGGCCGAGGCGAAAATCGCCTTCGCCGAAGGCGATTCCAGGTACTGGATGAATTCGCGCGCGACCTCCGCGTCGGTCGTCTCGGTCATGACCGCGGCCGAATAGGCCGTGGTCTGCTGGATCTGCTCGGGCAGCGGGCCGATGAGCTTCACCCCCTTGCCCTCGAACAGCCGGATCTCGGGGAGGGTCGCGAAGCCGATCTCCATGGCCTTGCCGCCCGCGATGTGTTCGAGCACCTGTGTCGCGCCGGCATAGCGGACCGTCTTCGGCTTGAGCTGCTCGCCGATGCCGAGCAGCTCGAACAGCTTCTCCAGGTAGGTTCCGGCCCCGGGCTGGGCGTAGACGATCGCGTCGGCTCCGAGGAGCGCCTGCTTGAAGCGGTCGAGCGTGGCGATGTCGGGATCGAAGCCGCCCGAGCGGATCGCGACGCCGATGCCCACGCGGCCGAGGAAGATGTGCTTCTCCGCCTCGATCTTGTTCCGGCGCAGCTGGTCGTTCATCAGCCCGGGCGAGCCGATGAGCACATCCGCAGACTCGCCCGCGCCTACGCGCCGCTCGAGCTGCTGCGGGTTGGCGTACTGGATCCTCAGCCGGTTCTTGGTGTCCTTGCGGTACTGCTCGGCGACCTTGCTCAGGCCGGGAGCGACCGCCGCGGCGGCGAGGATCCTGACGTCCGCGGCCATGGCGGCGCTCGGCAAAGCTACCGCCAGGACCAGCAGCGCGAGCTTCACGTCTTGTCCGTTCAGTCGACGCCCGCGGCGACGAGGAGCGCCTTGCTCTCGGGGCTCCCCAGATAACGGACGAAGGCCTTCGCGCCTTCGGCGTTCGCCGAGGCGGTCATCGGCGCCGCGGAATAGGACGTGTAGTTCTGGATGTCGGCCGGCAGCGGACCGACCAGCTTCAGGCCCTTGTCGCGATGCAGGAGGATCTCGGTGACAGGCCCGAAGCCGATCTCCTTGCCCTTGCCCTTGAGCAGGTGCTCCATCACGGCGCCCGCGTCGGGATAGCGCGTGGTCTTCGACAGGATCTGATCGTAGAGGTCCATCTTCTTGAACAGGTTCTCGAGATAGATTCCGGTCGAGGCGCGGTTGTACACGATCGAATCGGCGGCGAGCACCGAGCGCTTGAGCGCTTCGGTGCTGGAAATGTCAGGGGCGTCCGCGCCCGGGCGCACCGCGACCCCCAGTCCCACGCGCCCGAGGCCGACGCGCTCGGCCGAGATTTTTCCGGCGAATTCGTCCAAGGCGGCGGGCGGGGCGATCACCACGTCGAAGGTTTCGCCGGCGGCGACGCGCTTCCTGATCTCGGGGGCGGTGTTGAAGGTGATCTTCACCTCGTTTCCGGATTGCTTCGCGTAGGCGCCCGCCGCGGCGCGCAGGCCCGGCTCGACCGCGCCCGCGCTCAGCACCTTGATCTCAGCGGCCACGGCCGCACCCGCGAACAACAGGCATGCCGTCACGCTTGTCACGCTTCTCATATCGGATTCCCCTCAAGGGCAGCAAACTTACCACAAGCCTATTCGGCGCGGGCGCCGGAATCTTTCACCACTTTCGCCCATTTCGGAATCTCGCGCGCGATGTAGCCGGCGAAATCCTCGGGCGTGCCCGGGGCGAGCTCCGCGCCGAGCGATTCCAGGCGCTCGCGCAGGTCTCGCGCGTTCAGAGCCCGCACGATGTCCCTGTTGAGCCGCTCGACCAGCGCCCGCGGGGTGGCACGCGGCACCACCACGCCGTGCCAGGTGACCGCCTCGAAGCCCCTCAGTCCCGATTCTGCGCCGGCCTCGGACACCGTCGGCAGGTCGGGCACGCTGGGAGAGCGCTTCGCGCTGGTGACGGCGAGCGCGCGCAGCCGTCCCGCCTTGATGTACGGAATCACCGACGCGGAGGTCGCGAACATCAGCTGCGCCTGCCCAGCGATCACGTCGGTCAGCGCCGGCTGGGCCCCCTTGTACGGCACGTGGACCATGTCCACGCCCGCCATGGCCTTGAACAGCTCTGCGGCGAGATGCGCGGCCGCGCCGCTGCCGGAGGACGCGTAGTTGAGCGCGCCGGGCCTGGCCTTGGCGAGCGCGATCAGCTCGGCCACCGAGGTCGCCGGCACGGCGGGGTTCACCACCAGGATATTGGGCTGGATCGCCACCAGCGCCACCGGCGCGAAGTCGGCCACCGGATCGAAGGCGAGCTTCTTGTACAGGCTCTGGTTGGTCGCGAGGATGCTGTTGTTGCCGAGGAGCCACGTATAGCCGTCGGGCGCGCTCTTCGCCGCCGCCTCGGCGGCGAGGTTGCCGCCGGCCCCGGGCCGGTTCTCGATCACCACCGGCTGCGACCACAGCTCGGAGAGCTTCTGTCCGAGAGCGCGCGCGATGATGTCGCTCGGGCCGCCGGGGGTGAAGCCGACGATGAAATGCGCCGGCTTCTCCGGGAAGCTCTCGGCATGGGCCACCACGGCCAGCGCCGCGCCGCATACAATCGCCGCAAGCCGGTTCATCCGGCCATGATACCGCGAGACAATCGACATGCCTTCCGCCTTGCCCGTTTCACCGGTGATGCAGCGCCTCAGCGCCTATATGGCCGGCGCCCCGCGCAGACCGCTCCCCGACGCCGTCGCCGAGAAGACCAAGCACCACCTGCTCGACACGATCGCCGCCATGGTGTCGGGGTCGCGGCTCCGCCCGGGGAAGAAGGCGATCTCGTTCGCGCGATCGCTCGGCGGGGTGAAGGAGGCGTGCGTGCCCGGCAGCCGGGTGCTCACCTCGGCCGCGAACGCCGCGCTCGCGAACGGCATGCTCGCGCACGCCGATGAGACCGACGATTCGCATTCGCCCTCGCAAACCCACCCCGGCTGCGGCATCGTCGCCGCGTCGCTGGCGATGGCCGAGCGCGAGCGTGCGGGCGGCGCGGCGCTGCTGCGCGCCGTGGCGCTCGGCTACGACGTCGGCTGTCGGATCACCCAGTCCCTGGGCGCACTGAAGTTCCGGGCGGCAGGTCATTCGACCCACAGCTTCGGGCCGACCTTCGGCGCCGCGGCGGCGGCGGGAGCCCTGGCGCGCGTCGACGAGCAGCGCGCGAGGTACCTGATTTCCTACGCGGCCCAGCAGGCTTCGGGCATCTCGTGCTGGATGCGCGACGAGGGCCACATAGAAAAGGCCTTCGACTTCGGCGGCATGCCCGCGCGCAACGGCGTCACCGCCGCCCTCATGGTCGCGCACGGGTTCACCGGCGTCGAGGACGTCTTCTCCGGAGAGCGGAACTTCTTCGTCGCCTACGGCGACTCGCCCGATCCGGAGGAGCTGGCGCGAGAGCTCGGCGAGCGCTACGAGATCGCGCGTACCGACATCAAGCGCTGGTCGGTCGGGTCGCCGATCCAGGCGCCCCTCGATTCGCTGCTGGAGTTGATCAAGCTCCACCGCGTTCGCGCCGGAGAAGTCGAGCGCGTGATCGTGCGCGTGGCGCACCAGGGCGCGAATACCACGGACAACCGCGACATGCCCGACATCTGCATGCAGCATCTGTGCGCCGTCATGCTGCTCGACGGAACCGTGTCCTTCAAGTCTTCTCACGATGCGGCGCGCATGCGCCATCCGAAGGTGCTGGAGCTGCGCGAGCGCATCGAGCTGAAGGGCGACGACGCGCTGACGCGGGCGATGCCGCGCAGAGAGGGCATCGTGGCGATCAAGCTGAAAGACGGGCGCGAGATCGAGCACCACACCCGGGCGGTACGGGGAACGCCGGAGAACCCGATGACCCGCGACGAGGTCGAGGCGAAGAGCCTGGACCTGATGGCGCCCGTTCTGGGGCGTGCCCGCGCGGCGAAGCTGTGCGCCGCGATCCGGGAAGTGGAAAAGATCCGGGACATCCGGACGCTCAGGCCGCTGCTGCGCGCCTGAAAAGAAAAAGCCCGGCGTTCAGCCGGGCTTTTCACGTCAGCTACGACTAGCGGCGATCGTGACCGTCGTCGTCGTCATCGTCCCGGTCGCCATCGCGCTTGGGCGCGCGGATGATCTCCCAGGTGACGTTGTCGCCGTGCTGGGCCGTGTAGAACACGCGCCAGCCGTCCTTGAACGGGCTCGGAATCTTGGCGCCGAGCAGGCCGTGCACCGTCGGGTCGCCGTCGGAGACATGGATCCCGGTGAGTTCATTGTCACCCTCGTTCTGGAAACCGGAGGTACCCGCCAATCCCGAGTCGATCGTCGCAGACGGGTCGCGGCCCTCCGCGATGATGCGGACCGGCTTGTTGGCCGGGTTGGAGTAGTCTTTCCTCACGTCGAGCATCCACCCGGAATCGAGCGCGTTGGCCGGCGCATGAAGACCATCTCCACGGTCTTCCACGAACACGACCCGGTTCTCGTCCCAGAAGGCGACGTTGTCGAAGGCGTTGTGCTCGAGGTCGCCCTTGAAGAACAGGGTCAGCTTGCCGCTGCCGGCGGAGGGGCCCCACTGAGTGAGCTTCATCACCCCGCCGAAACCTCCGTGATCCGGTGTCGCGGCCGAAGTCGCGCTGGTATCGCCGGTCTCGTCGAAGAAGAACTCGCGGAAGTGGCTGCCCGGGCGGAATTGGGCATTTTCCGGCCGCTTGAACGGCGTGCCGCCTTTTGTCTTCGCCAGCGCATTCGCGTTGAACGCTGCCGTACCGTCGGTGTCCGTGTCGTGGACCGTCACCCACTTGGTGTCGAACACCTTGCCGTAGGTGTGCAGGTCCTTGATGTCGTCGGACAGGATGTCGGCGAGCGTGATGGGCGCCGGCTTGAAGGTGATCGGCAGCCCGGAGCGGAGCGAAATCACCTGCAGCACCTGCAGCTTCCCGCCCTGCTTCAGATCAAACCTGTGCTTCGGGACAAAGCGATAGACGAAGCTGTTCGGCTGCTTCGCGCCGCTGATGGTCGTGCCGCCGATGTCCTCGACCAGCCAGATGTTGCCGTCCGGATCGGCTTGAATGCCCTCGTAGCCGCCGCGACCCATGATCCCCTGGAGATTGTCCACCGCCGAGGGGACATCCAGGGTCGCCTGCCAGATGCCGCCGGTGCTGGTGCCGTTACCTTCCTGGCTGAAGAGCAGCCGCCCGGAGAACGGATACCAGGTCGAGCCGTCGAATACCGGGAGCGGGGTACCGTTCGCTTCGCGGGTCGCCACCACGGTGACGCGATGCGCGACGTCCGCGTCAAGGTTGACGCGGGTGATGATTCCCGCCCCGAGCTCGTGCCCTTGGAACAGGAAGTGGGAGCCGTAGTCGTAGGCGGGATCGGCGCCTTTCAGGCCGTGGATCACCAGATACGTATTCTTGTCCGGCTCGGTCTTGCTCGCTTCGATGTTGCTGCCGAGCGCGGGGATCAGGTTCGGCCGGTCGTTGAGATAGCCGTAGTACTTGGCGGAGTCGGTGGGGTTTTCAACCAGCATGGAGCCCTGCGCCGCGACGATCTGCGCCAGCTCCGGCGAGAGGACGGTGGGCGAGCTCACGCCGACAGTCCAGGGATTGGCGCTCGGCACGTGAGTCAGGTGCTGCGCCAGCGCGCTTGCGCCGCCGAGCGCAAGCGGCGCGGCGAGCAGCGTCGAAATCAAGTTCCTTCGGAAGTGCATGGAGATCTCCGTAGTGGGTTGGGCGGTTGCGAGGTAAGACGCGCCCAAGCTAAGGGGTCACCATGACGCGCATATTTCAGGCGGGCTTGCACCGCAGAAATAATCCGCCGACGGAGCTTCGTTACGGTCTTATGAATGCAACAATCGCCCGCGCGGGCGATTCAGGGCGAGGCGTCGAAGCGGCGATACTGAATGGCTTCGGCCATGTGCGCGACGCCGATCGTGTCCCGGCCGGCGAGATCGGCGACGGTGCGGGCGAGCTTGAGCACGCGGTGATAGGCGCGGGCCGACAGGTTGAGCCGCGCGATCGCCTGCTTCAGCAGCGCCCGGGCGGCGTCTTCGGCGGGGCAGAATCCTTCCAGCTCGCGCGGGCCGAGCCGGCTGTTGAGCTTGCCTTGGCGCTCGGCCTGCCGCGCCCGCGCCGCCTCGGCGCGTTCGCGCACCTGCTGCGAGCTTTCGCCGCGGCTCGCGCAGACTAGTTCTTCCTCGCGCAGCGTCGGCACTTCGATCTGAATGTCGATACGGTCGAGCAGCGGTCCGGATATCTTGCCCCGGTAGCGCGCGATCTGGTCGGGCGTGCAGCGGCAGCGGCCGCTGAAGTGGCCGAGGTAGCCGCAGGCGCAGGGATTCATCGCCGCGATCAGCTGGAAGCGCGCCGGATACTCCGCCTGGCGCGCCGCCCGCGACACCGCGACGCGCCCGGACTCGAGCGGCTCGCGCAGCGCCTCCAGCACTCTGCGGTCGAACTCCGGCAGCTCGTCGAGGAACAGCACGCCGTTGTGCGCCAGGGAAATCTCGCCCGGGCGCGGGTCGCTGCCGCCGCCGACCAGCGCCACCATCGAGGCGGAATGGTGGGGCGCGCGAAACGGGCGCTGTTTCCAGTGCTCGGGCCGGAATCCGGCCGACCCCAGCGAAGCAAGCGCGCCGGACTCAAGCGCCTCGGCGCTGCTCATCGGCGGCAACAGCCCGGGAAAGCGCGCCGCCAGCATCGATTTCCCCGTTCCCGGAGGACCGACCATGAGCACACTGTGGCCGCCGGCCGCGGCGACCTCGAGCGCGCGCTTGGCGTGCGCCTGGCCTTTCACCTCGGCGAGGTCGGGATACGCCGGCGCGGCCAGCGCCGGCTGGGCCTCCGGGCGCGCGAGAGGTTGCCGGCCGGCGAGATGCGCGCACACGTCGAGGAGCGAGCCGGCCTGATAGATATTGGCGCCGTCGACGAGCGCCGCCTCATCGGCGCTGCGCAGCGGCAGGACGAAGGCGCGCCCGTCCTGCGCCGCGCGCCAGGTCATCGCCAGCGCGCCGCGAACCGGGCGCAAGGCGCCGGTCAGGGAGAGCTCGCCGGCAAATTCATAGTTGCCGAATTCCGCGGTCTCGATTTGCCGGGAGGCGGCGAGGATGCCGAGCGCGATCGGCAGATCGAAGCGCCCGCTCTCCTTGCGCAGCTCGGCCGGAGCGAGGTTGACGGTGATGCGGCGGGCGGGAAATTCGAAACGCGAATTGACCAGCGCCGCGCGCACGCGGTCGCG
>DATKAB010000144.1 GCA_035498555.1 Candidatus Sulfotelmatobacter sp. | reverse complement strand
CCGCCGCTCCATGGCGAGACGGGCACGCGCGCCGCCTCGGCGATCAACTTGCTCGTGATCTTGTCGCCGAGCCGCCGCATGGTCTCGGCGCGCGGCCCGAGGAACGTGATCTCGAGCGCCTCGAGCTTCTCGACGAAGCTCGGATCCTCCGCCAGGAACCCCCAGCCCGGCCACACCGCGTCCGCCCGCATCGCGCGCAGCGCCGCGAGCACGCGGTCGTGGTCCAGGTAGGCCGGCCGCAGCGCCCCGTTGCCCGACGGCCGCAGCGCCGGCCCCAGCGACAGCGACTCGTCGGCCTCGCGCACGAACGGCGCCGTGGCGTCGGGCTCGGTGTAGAGGGCGATCCCGACGAGATCGCTCCCCTCCTCGGTCCGAAGCTCGCGAAGCGCCCGCAAGGCGCGGGAAGCCGCCTCGCCGCGGTTCAGAATCGCGATACGCCGAATCGAGCTTCCCACCTGGCTAGCCGCCCCTCGTCGATGGTAGCCCAATCGAGACCCCGGAAGGCTCCGGCACCTCCGCGGCGCGTGGGCTGGATCTTCGAGCGGGATGGGCGCGCCCGCCGAGCGCGACGGCGCCTCGAGCTAGCTCTTGGCCGGCAGAGCTCCCGGGAAAACCTTGGCGAAGGAGAGGAAGCTCAGAAAGAACAGGCCGAGGAAGCCGACGGCCACCCCGATCTCGATCGGCGAGAACGGCGTGATCGCGGCGCCCGCGAGCACGGCGTCGGGCGGGACCAGCGACGGCGTCACCAGGATGTAGCGCTCGAGGTAGAAGCCGAGGAGCGACCCGCAGGCGATCGGGCCGAGGATGGCCGGGGTCATCTTGGGCTTCTGGCCCAGGAGCACCCAGAACGGGAACACCCAGATCAGGAACCAGACGGAGAGCGACAACTTCACGTACGGCTCGGCGATGCGCGTCCAGAAGCCGGCGAAGTACCAGGTGTCCTGCACGAACTGAGTGCCGAGGCGGTGGATGATGAAGGACGTCTCCTCGGGGATGTTCGCGTACCAGATCACGAAGTACTGCGACCAGAACAGGTACATCCAGAAGATCGAGAAGGCGAAGATCATCTTGCCCAGGTCGTGCATGCGGCTCTTGGTGATCTCGCCCTCGAGCTCGTTCGAGTTGCGCATGACCAGGCAGATCACGGTGGTCATCGTGACCGCGCACAGGAAGCCGCCCCAGCCGAAGTAGGCGGGGAACATCGTGCTCACCCATTCGGGGGCGAGCGACATGATCATGTCGATGCCGATCAGCGAGTAGCAGATGGCATACGACAGCACGAGCACCGCGGCCAGCTTGCGCGTGCGGCGCGTGGCGAACTCGCGCTCGCGCTCCTCGCCGAGCCAGCCGGCGGTCCAGCGCTGGTAGAGCGTTCTGCGCAGGCCGGTCGCGGACTCGCGCGCGCGGCCCAGCATCGGGCGCACCGACATGTACAGGTAGAGCAGCGAGATGAACGTCACCCAGAGGAGCGCCGCGGTGTCGCGGAAGAAGGTGAACGTGGGCTCGTACCAGAACTCCTTGCCCGGCACCGGGTGCTCGACCCACTCGAACAGGTGGTGCCGGCCGGCGTAGATCACGACGAAGAGCAGCGTCGAGATCGGCACGTACGAGCCCATCGAGTCGCACACGCGCTGGATCGGACCCTGCCAGCGCGCGTTGGTGAGCCGCATGGCCGCGGACAGCACGAGCGCGCCATTCGAGAGCACCGCCCACAAGAGCCAGTTGTGCAGGAACACGCGGTACGCGCGGTTCGCGGTCTCGGCGTCGGAGCTCGAGGCCGCGAACAGGAACGTGACGGCGCCCAGCACGAGCAGCACGCCGAAGATGCCGGCGGCGGCGGTGGGCAGCGAGCGAGGGGTGGCGACGTCTTGGCTCACGGTCACTGAACCCCTTTGAAGAGCGTCCGGAGGTAGTTGATGATGTGCCAGCGGTCCTCGGCCGCGATCTGCGGATAGCCGGGCATCAGGGGCTTCCCGTAACGGATCTTGGTGTAGATCATGCCGTCGGTGTAGCCGGGCGTGGCGACCAGTGGGAACGGTGCTGCGCCGTTCGCGCCGAGCTTCACCGCCACCGGGTTCTCCGGGCTCTGCGCGGCCATGCCGTCCTGGCCGTGGCACACCGCGCAGTAGGTCTCGTACTCGTGCTTGCCGCGCGCGATCGACTCGGGCGTGGCGGCGACCGGGTTCTGGATGTCGTGCGCCACCGGCGAGTACATCGGCATGGCGGCGAGCATCGGGTCGTCGGGCGCCAGCCGCGCCGCCGTGCCGCCGGCCGGGATCACGCCCTCGGGCGGGTCGATCGGGCGCTGCTCGAGCGTCTGCACCGCCGGCTCGTTCTTCATCTGATCGAACCAGTGCTTGTCGACCTGCTCCCAGCAGCCGGTCCCGCAGACGAGCGCGAACAGCCCTCCGACGGTGGCGGCGCGCGCAGCGAGGCGGAGGCGAGCGAAGGCGATCAGACTAGCCCTCGACAACGCGCACCTCCGTCGAGCCGGCGCGGCGCAGCACTTCCTGCGCGCGGTTCACTTGGTCGCCGTGGCAGTTCACGATGCAGCCGAACACGTCGCCCGAGAAGCCGGGCTGGTAGGCGTCGTGGCCCTTCCGGGTCAGGAACATGCCGAAGAAGATCAGACCCGCGACGGTCGCGAGACCGCCGAGGAGGATGTTCAGCTCGAAGCCGATGATCGTGTAGGGGACGATCGACGCAAACGGCTTGCCGGCGATCACGAGCGGCCAGTCGTACGCGACCCAGATCTGCATGAAGTA
>DATKAB010000143.1 GCA_035498555.1 Candidatus Sulfotelmatobacter sp. | reverse complement strand
CCGGGCTCCTTGCGCCAGACCGCGGCGCGGAGCAGCTCGGCGATCTGCTGATCGTCGGCGCCCGAACGCATCGCTTTGCGAAAATCGTATTCGGTGAGCGAGAAGAGGCAGAGGCGAATCTGCCCGTCGGCGGTGAGCCGGATACGATCGCAGCGGCCGCAGAACGGCCGCGTCACCGACGCAATCACGCCGATTCTCCCGCGCCCGTCGCGATAGCGGTACATCGTGGCCGGTGCGCTGGGGTCCTCGCCCTCGTCCGGCTCGATCGGGAAGCGTGAAGAGATCTGGGCGAGGATCTCGTCCGCGGGCACCAGCCTCGAACGATCCCACTGGTGCTGGAAGTCGAGCGGCATCCATTCGATGAAGCGCAGCTCGTAGTTCTGCTCGCGCGCCCATTCGGCGAGCGATAGGGCCTCGTCGCCGTTGAAGTCGCGGATCAGCACGGCATTGATCTTGATCGGCGAAAAACCGACGCGGCGCGCGGCTTCGAGGCCCTTCATCACGTCGGCAAGTCGATCGCGCCGCGCCAGCTGTTCGAATCGGCGGCGATCGAGCGTGTCGAGGCTCACGTTGACGCGAGTGAGACCCGCGTCACGCAGCGGGTCGGCCAGCTCCGCGAGCTTGAGCGCGTTGGTGGTGAGCGAGAGGTCCAGCCCGGGCGCGAGCGTATGGAGCATGCGCACCAGCACCGGCAGGTCCTTGCGCACGGTGGGCTCGCCGCCGGTGAGCCGGATACCGGTCACGCCGAGATCGAGACAGACGCGCGCGAACCGCGTGATCTCTTCGTAGGTGAGGAGCTGCTCGCGCGGGAGCCACGGCATGCCCTCGGCCGGCATGCAGTAAACGCAGCGCAGGTTGCAGCGATCCGTGACGGAGATGCGCAGGTCGCGCACCACCCGCCCCTGGGTGTCCACCAGGCTCCGGCTGCCCGCCGGGGGGTCGGAATTCGACATGGCCCCTATTCTAGCCGCTTGGCTTCCTGAAAATCCCCTGATCCCCCTGGGAGGCGCGCCCCGGAGCTTGCGGCGCGTGATAGGCTCGATCCGCCCATGTTGACGAATTCACCTGCCCGGCGCCGATGGTTCGGGATTCTCGCCGCGACTCTCGCGATGCTCGGCCGCGATCGGGTCGCGATTGGTGCGCCGCGTCCGCCGTCGGAGATCCCGCCGCAGGTGCTGGCGATCCCCGATACTGCCGAGACCTGGATCGGCGAACGGTCCGCGTTCGGCACCCCGAGCGCGATCACGCTGTTCGTGCTGTGGAACCCGACCGATCCTTCCTGCCACGAGATGATGCCCACCATCGAGGCCTGGCACGAGGCCTACGCACGGTACGGGGTGCGCGTGGTCGGCATCGCCTTCGCGCGCGAGCCGAGTCTTCGCGACAGTGTGGTCGCGGAAGTGGCCGCCGCGAGGCTCGGGCTCAAGTTCGCGAGCGCCCTGAGCTTCAGGCCGCCGCCCGCGGCTCTGCTCCAGGAGCGCGGCCCGGTTGTGGTGCTTCGCGACAAGGGCGATCAGCCGGCGAAGTGGATCGGGGGAACGGCGTCGGCGCGCGCACTCGAGGGCTCGCTACGCGCGAGCCTCCGCGTTCATCGTCCCGACCTTCACTTTCCCGAGGATACCGGGCCGTCCACTCCGGCCGAGGATTCCGCGCCGCGCTGGAGGCGAGTGGGGCTCGCTCCCGGCGAGGTCGCGGCGAGCCCCCTCGCCGGCGCGAAGCTCGACCAGGCCCAGCCGTTCACCGCGCAGTTCCAGTTCCAGGAGGCTTCGTCGAACCTGGTGCCGGTGCCGCTCGGCTGGTGGATTCCACGCGCCGACCGGCTCGAGGCGGCGCGTCCGGGGCCGGCGAACCTGATCGCCATTCGCTATGATGCCGGGCCGGTGGTGGTGATGATGGCACCGCCGGTCACCGGATCGAGCCGGGTGTGGGTGTTGCAGGACGAACACTGGATCCTGCCGCCGGACGCCGGTGAGGACGTTCAGTTCGATCCCAGGGGCGCGGCCTTCGTTCAGGTGACCGAGCCGCGGCTCTACGCGATCGCGCGGGGAGGGCGCCACGTGCTCAAACTGTCTCCCGACGATCCCGGGGTTCGCTTCTACGCCTTTCACGTCGGGCCGGCCCCGGCGAAGTCCTGAGTCTCAGCGGAGCGTCCCATGCCTTTGTGCGTGTATCTCTGCTACACCTCGGGCTGCCAGACCAAGCTCGAGCGCTGGATGCCCACCGCCGAGGAAGGAAAGCGCGCTCAATTCGAGTGCCCGCGCTGCGGGGTGATCATGCAGTGCGCGTGGACCGGCTCGCAGATGCCGACCCCCAACCTCAAGGACGTGGGCTAGTTTCGGCCGGGAGCGACGCTCGCGGCGTTGCTCGGTCGCCTCTCGAGCGAAGCTAGTTCATCTCGGCCAGCTTCTGGCGGAGCTCCTTGACGTGTGCGCGCACCGAATCTATGTCGGTGGGGTCGGGCTTTGTCGCCAGATATGCCTCGAGCTTCTCGAGCGCCTGACCGTAGCGCTGGAGCCGGTAGAGCAGCAGGCCGGCGTCGCGCGTCTCGTGAGCGTCGCCGGGTAGCATCAGGAGCAGCCGCTCGACCGCCGCCAGCGCGTGCTGATCGTCGCCGGCGCGGAGATAGGCCCCCTTCAGATTGTTGAGGAGCCGGCGGATGATGTCGCGCTTGCCCACCGACGCCACTAGATCCTCGTGAAATTCGAGCGCGCCGCCGCCCACCTCCTGCAGGATGCGCCGCAGATCCTCCTCGTGAACCGAGCAGCCGTGCTCGAACGGATCGAGGATCAGGTCGCCCGGTTCGCCGGTCAGTCGCACCATGAAGTGCCCGGGAAACCCGACGCCCTCGAAGGGAATGCCGAGCCGCCAGCCGAGCTCCATGAAAACGATGGCGAGCGTGAGCGGAATGCCGCGACGACTCTTCATGACCTGGTGGAGCAGCGAGTTGTTGGGGTTGTAGTAGTCTCGGCGCTCGCCCGCGAAGCCCAGCTCCTCGAACAAGTAGGCGCGCAGTCGCGCGAGCTTCTGCAGATTGTTCCAATCGGGATCGAGGCGTCGGCGCAACTCGTCGGCCCAGCTGTCGAGCGTGTGCAGCACGCCGTCCACGTCGACGTTGGGATCGGACTCCGCGGCGACGATCAGCGCGGTACGGGCGAGATCCATGGCCGGCTCGGGACGCTCGACGCTGCGAATGAAATCCTGGCGAATGGGATCAGTCGGAATCATACTGGTGTCGCGTTCCTCTCGAGTCTCGAGATCCTCACTTCCGTCGCTGCCGCAGCTCGCTCCGCGGGTCGTCGCGGCGCTCCGCCGCCGCCTGCTCGCCTGGTATGCCCGCCACGCTCGCAAGCTTCCCTGGCGCTCGACCCGCGATCCCTATGCGATCTGGGTTTCGGAGGTCATGCTCCAGCAGACTCAGGTGGCCACCGTCGTCCCTTACTACCATCGTTTTCTCGATCGCTTCCCGTCGCTCGAATCCCTCGCGGCCGCCCGGCTCGATCGCGTGCTCTCCGCCTGGGCCGGGCTCGGCTACTACCGCCGCGCGCGCTTCCTGCGTGAGGCGGCCCGGCTCGTGGCGCGCGATCACGCCGGGCGAGTTCCCGACGACCCGGAGGCGTTTTCCCGCCTGCCGGGGGTCGGCCGTTACACCGCCGGGGCGGTCCTCTCCATAGCTTTCGACCAAAAAACGCCGGTTCTGGACGGGAATGTGGCGCGCGTGCTGGCGCGCCTCTTCGGCCTCCCGCTGGGCGTCCGCGATCCGCGCCAGGCGCGAGCCCTCTGGGAGCTGGCCGGGCGACTCCTTCCGATGCGAGAGCCCGGCAACTGGAATCAGGCCTTGATGGAGCTGGGAGCGGTGGTTTGTCTGCCGCGATCGCCGCGATGCGGCGAATGCCCGCTCGCCCGAACCTGCGTGGCGCTGCGCACCCGCCGGGTCGATGAGCTACCGCCGCCGGCGGCGCGGCGGACCGCGGTGCGGGTGAGGCGAGCGCTCGCGCTGCTCGCGTGGCGCGGTCGCTGGCTGGTGGAGCGGCGCTCCGGCGATCTCCTCGACGGCCTGTGGGAGCCGCCCGGCGTGGAGCTCGCCGACGGTGCCGTCGCCGGCCCGGCCTTGCGCGCGCGATTGCGCCGGCTGGGGATGCGCGCGCGTCTGGTCGATACGGGCCGGTCGGTGCGTCACGCCATCACCCACCGCAGGATCGAGGTAGAAGTGTGGGAGGGATCGCTCCGGAACGCGCCCGCGCGACGGCCCGAGCTGCGGCTGATCGACGCCCGCGAACCCGCCGTCCCGCTCACGGCGCTCGCGGCGCGCGTGCTGCGCATCTCCGCGGCCGGCGCGCTGCTCGGTGTGGGCGCGCTTCTCACCGGCTGCGCGCCCGCGATCCGGCTCAAGGAGCCGAAGCCCGCGGCGATGACGGCGCCCGCCGAACGGCTCTCGGTGGCCACCGTGCCGGTGACGGTGGAGCTCGAGCCGCTGCGCGCCGCGATCGACTCCGCGATCCCGTCGCTCGACGACGGCTGGAAGGCCTGGGAAGCGACCGGATCGAACTTCAAGTACCAGCACTACGAGCGCCGCGATCCAGTCACGCTCACGGCCGCGGGGGCGACGCTCATCGTCACCGCGACCGTCCACTTCGCCGTGCGCGGCTGCGTGACGGCGAGCAAGGGCGGCCCGTGCCTGTTCAGTGCTGGCTGCGGCGACACCGCGGCGGGCCATCTCAAGACCGCGCAAGCGATCTTGGAATCCGATGTCGCGGTGCAGCCCGACTGGTGGATCCAGTCGAAGTGCGCGCCGCCGCGCTTGCAGATCGACCCCTGTCCGGTCACGGCTGCCCAGATCGATCTCTCGGGGCTGCTCCGCACCAGCCTCACCGATTGGTTGTCCGGGCAGCTGAACCAGTTGGATCGTGGCATCGAGCTGCGGTCGCGGGCGCAGCTCAGGCCAACCGCCGATTCGGCCTGGGCCGCGCTTCAGCGGCCAATGGCGGTGCGGCCGGGAATCTGGCTGACGCTCGCCCCGAAGGCGCTGGGAGTGTCGTCGCTCGAGGGCGAAGGGGCTCGAGTCACCCTGAACGCTCAGCTCGTTTTCGAGCCGACCGTGATCGAGACCGCGACGCGCCCCTCGGCCGGGACCGACAGCCTGCCCCGGCTGAGCGCGATCTCCGACCCACCCGGACTTCACATCCGCGTGGTCGGCGACCTCGCGCTTGCCACCGTCGCGGACTCGCTGCGGCGCCAGCTGCAACACCGGGAGTTCGAATGGAAGGGCCAGAAGCTCCGCGTCGGCGACGTGCGCGTGGGCGGCGCGGGCTCGACCCTGGTCGTCGCAGTCGAGGTGTCGGGCGCGGCGCGCGGCACGGTGTACCTCTCGGGAGTCGCGCGGTACGACTCGCTCACCGACGCCGTCTCCATTCAGAATCTGCGTTACTCGATCGACTCGCCGCATCTGTCGGTGCGGCTCGCCGATCTGATCGGGCACTCGCTGATTCGCGAGGCGATCGAGAAGCGCGCCAGCTGGCCGATGCGATCGCGCCTCGAGGAGCTGCGCGAGGGCCTTTCGCGCGCGCTCAACCGCACCGCCGGGCGCTACGAGCTGAGCGGCGCGGTCAGCAGCATCACCCCGCAGGCCGTGCTGGTGGAGGGCGAGCGGCTCAGGGTGTACGCGGACCTGGAAGGCTGGCTGCGGGTCCGCGTGCGCGCGTGATCGCGCGTCAGTTGAAGGCGGTGCCGAAGATGTGCGGCGAGGCGATGTCGAACGGCAGGCGCGCGTGCTCGATCTGGAGGCGGTCGAATCCGGCGCGCTCGATGTTCCGCCAGGTCTCGCGATCGGGCCGGCAGCCGTCGCCGAGCCATGAGTTGATCGGCCGCGCCCAGCCCTGTACCCGGCGCAGCCAGGTCCCAGGCGGTGCCGCGACGTGCTCGACGAACACGAATCGCCCGCCCGGCTTGAGCACACGCCGGATCTCGCGCAAGGCGGCGTCGAGATCCGGCACGCTGCACAGCACCAGCGTGCTGATCACCGCGTCGGCGCTCGAGTCCTCCACCGGCAGCGATTCGGCGAGCCCCGGCCGCAGCTCGGTGGAAATGCCGTAGGCGCGCGCGGCGCGCTCGAGATACGGATGCATGTGCACGTTGGGCTCGATGCCGATCCAGCGCACGTCGCGCGGGAGATAGGCGAAATTCGGCCCGGTACCGGGCCCGATCTCGACCACCGTGCCGGTGAGCGGCGAGAGCAGCGGCCCCTTGCGCGCCGCGACCTGTCGCTCGTAGCCGCGGTTGATCTTGTGCATGGCCCATGCGAAGCCACGAAGGCGCAAGCCACGGCGTTCGAATCGGCTGGCGGCCGGCATCGCGATCCTCCTACTCCGCGCGCCGCATGGCGCGCGCCGGCACTGGAGCGCCGCTCGGCACGGGCTCGGGCGCGCGATCCGGGCTGCGCACCGGCGGCTTGGGAGCCTCGACCTCGGCCGCGATCGGCTCGCTGGTCCAGCGCTTGACGCGCGCGCCGGCCCAGGCGCCGAAGTCGTCGAGGAACGTGTAGACCACCGGCACCACCACCAGCGTCAACAAGGTCGAAGTGATCAGCCCGCCGATCACCGCGTGCGCCATGGGCGCGCGGAACTCCGAGCCTTCGCCGAGTGCGAGCGCGGTCGGCAGCATGCCGAAGATCATGGCCAGCGTGGTCATCACGATCGGGCGCAGACGAAGCTGGCCCGCGTCCACCAGCGCCTTCTCGCGCGGCTCACCGCGCTCGCGCGCCTGATTCACGAAGTCCACCAGCAGGATGGCGTTCTTGGTGACCAGTCCCATCAGCATGATGATGCCGATCATGCTCATGATGTTGAGCGTGCCGTGCGTGATCGCGAGCGCTCCCATGACGCCGACCATCGACAGCGGCAGCGACAGCATGATCGCCAGCGGCTTCAGGAACGAGCCGAACTGGCTGGCGAGAATGATGTAGAGAAACACCACCGCCAGCGACAGCGACTCGAGCATGTAGCCGACGGTCTCGACGAAGTCGGCCTGCTCGCCGCCGAAGTCGAACTTGTAACCGGGCGGCAGATCGATCTGCCCGAGGCGAGTCTGGATGTCGCGCACGACGTCGGTGAGCGGTCGGCCCTGGTAGTTGCCCTCGATGGTGGCCACGCGCTGGAGCTGACGCCGGTCGATTTGCGCGGGCGCGCCGCCGCGGCGCAGGCTGGCGACCTGATCGAGCGGCACCATCACCGGCATCCCGGTCTTCTTGTCGGTCTGCGAGGTGGCGATCGGCGTACGCA
>DATKAB010000142.1 GCA_035498555.1 Candidatus Sulfotelmatobacter sp. | reverse complement strand
CTCGCAGAGGAGCCGGCAATCGCCGCCGCCCGCCAGCCTTCGGAACGCGGCGAGGAACCCGCGATCGGCCGACTCGACCCGCGAGTAGAGCCGCAGGCGATTCCAGATGACGGCCCACGAGTACACCGAAACCGTGATCAGCAGCAGCAGCAGCACCTTGGCGAACGGGCTGGAATGCAGGATCAGCGAGAGGACCGAGGCGCGAAGCCCGGGACCGGCCTGAAGAAGGATCGTCGCGAGAGTCATCGGCTTCACGCTCCTTGTGAAGTCGGACCGGCCCGTCGGGGCCGGCAGGGATGAGTCGCGCGGGGAGCGCGAGCCGATCGGCACGCTAGCACACTCACGCGCGCGTCCTCAAGGCTCGGACATTGAAAATGCAGGTCAAGTGCGTGCAAAAAGAAGAGTCCGATCCTCGCCCTCCCGCGTCGGATGACGATAGATTCATGGGTGGCCGGGTGGCCGTGCCAGAGACTATGCCCCTTCGATTGACCGAGGAACTTCGTGCGACCTGGGACAGGTGTGGCCATCGCGCTGGCGAGCTTGATCGTCGCGACTCCGGCTCGTTCTCAAGAAGGCTCGCCCGCGCCCGCGTTCACGGTGCGTGATCTGGACGGGCACAACATCCGCATGCAGGACCTGCGGGGGCGGCCGGTCGTGCTCGATTTCTGGGCCACCTGGTGCGCGCCCTGCCGCGCCAGCATGCCGGATCTGAACGCGTTGCAGGCGCGCTACGCCGATCAGGGCTTGACGGTGATCGGCCTCGCCCTCGACGAGGACGGCACGCAGCCGGTGCGGAAGTTCGTAGATCAACTGGGCGTCAAGTTCCGCATCGCGCTCGCCAACGACCGCGTGCTCTCGCAGTACGGTCCGATCCGATCCGCTCCCACCACGGTCTTCATCAACCGGCGCGGCATCGTCGTGCGCCGGGTGGTCGGCTACATCGACCAGGAGACCATGGACACGTTCGTCCGGGAGCTGTTCTAGGCCGCCGAGCGCCGACCGGGCCGGCGCTTCCCCGCCTCAGCGGACCAGGGCGATTCTTCGGATGAACGTGGTGCCTCCGACGCGAACCCGCGCGAGGTAGAGCCCGGGCGCCGCGGGCGCCCCGCGCGAGCGGCCATCCCAGACCAGGGCCCAGCGTCCGGCGGCGAAGCGACGCCTGGCCTCGCGATAGACGTCCCGCCCCTGCACGTCGAGCACCTGCAGCTCGACATCGGCCGGCTCGGGCATGGCCAGCGCGAAGCTCACGTTGCCGCGGCTCGGATTGGGTGAGGGACGCGACAGCTCGAGCTGCCGCGGCCGGTCTGTCGAAACGGCGGCGGAAGCGCTCAGGACGTTCAGCGGCTGGACCCTGACGTTGTTGGTCTCGTCGGTCTCGTGGACTTCGCCGGTCGAGTCGGCGACCAGACGCACGGTCCAGGCGCCCGCCGTCGGCAGCGTTGCGCTCGCCGTCAGCCGCAGACTGTCGAGCGCGCTGACCACCGTGTCGCCCTGGGCGAGTACGAGGTCATTGGCGGTGAGTGCCCAGTGGAAGATCGGAGCCGGCATGCGTCCGTCGTTGTGGATCATCAGGGAGTAGCTCGCGCTCTGCCCCTGCACGGGATTCTCGGGATCCACCCGGATCGAATCGGCCCTCAAGTCGATCTCGGGCCAGATCGTGGTGTAGGCGGTGTCGCTCACGAAGCCTCGTTCGTTCATGGCCGTGAGCTTGACCACCATGTGAACGCCGATGCCATCCTCGTGGCTCATCGCCGGGAATGTCGCGCTCGGCTCCGTGAAGGTGAAGATGGCCGGATGAATGTGGTTGCTGTGATAGAGGTCCACCGCCCAGTGGAAGTGGAGCTGTGAGGGCGGCGAGACCAGGTCCATCCCGCTGCCCACGAGATTCACATTCTCGCCGGCGTAGTAGGTGGAGGCGTTGACCGGAAGCGTGATCATGGCTCGCGGTGGACTCAGGCCCGTCGGGATGGCGTCTCCCCCTCCGAAATCGTCGAGCGTCCCTCCCGTGCCGAGCCCGATCGCACTCAGCCCGATGCGCCCTCCCGAGGTCGCGAACTGCCATGCCGAGGCGTCGACCTCGCCGGCCAGCTGGCTGTTCTGAAAGACACGAACCATCCCGCTTGAATCGGCCCGGGCGCCGAACTGGTCGCCAGGCTCGAAGTGCACGAGGAACTGGCCGCGAGCGGACCATCCTTCGCCGGGAGAGTAGGTGCTCACCACCACGCGTCCCCCGCCCGGGTCGTACCGGACCTGGATCTCCGCCGCCACCGAGGTCGTGTCCTGAACCTTGAGCAGGAGATCCTCCAGGCCGAGCGTGACCGGCTGGGTCAGGGTCACGAAGGCCTCCTGATTCGGACTGAAGACCGCGCCGTTCCAGATCATGAAATTGGTCAGCGAGGTCGAGGTGAGGCCCTCGTTCACGACCTCGAGACCGGCGAGAGCGCCCGTCCACGGCGCGCCGACGGCGCCGTCGACGCGATCGAAGTCGTCGAGAACGTTGGTGGCGGGGAACCCGCTGCCCGAGGGATGCAGCGTGATGGGAATGCTCTTCACGTCCTGATTGCCGTGATCGTCGGTCACGGTGAGCTGCGCGGGCATGGTTCCCAGGTCGGTGTAGACATGCTGCGCTGAGATCCCGCTCGCGCTCGTTCCGTCTCCAAACAACCACCGGTAGTCGAGCGCGCCGCCCTCCGGATCCTGGGTTCCCGCGGCCGAGAACCAGACTTCGAGCGGGGGCACACCCGACTTGGGGATCGCGTCCATGAAGGCGACCGGGGGCAGGTTTCCGTCCACCTCGCCGGCGTAACGAATGCGGCGGATCTGCTGGCGGAGAATCGACACGTAATAGAGATCTCCGGTCAGCGGGTGGACCGCGAAATCCACCGGCTGATCGGCCAGGGTCGCGAAATCGAGCACCTGCTGGCGTTGATCGGCCGAATCCACCAGCGCCACCTTGATCCAGTTCTGTCCGTAGTCGGCGAAGAAATAGGCGCCCTGGTACGGTGGCGGATAGCGATTCCCGGAGTAGAACTGCCCGGCGATCACGCAGTTGCCGACCGAGCCCGAGGGATCGCTCTGAGTCGGATCACCGTGATTCCAGTACGCGAGCGGCGCCGTCGGATGCTGGGGATTGCTCGGCGTCCCGAACGTGTCGCAGCCGTTGTGCGCCGGAAACGTCTCATACGCGTACGGTTCGTTGAGCGACGCGCCTTCGTAGCACGGCCAGCCGAAGTTGAGTCCGCCGGCCCGCGCCACGTTGAGCTCCTCCCAGGTATTCCAGCCAACGTCGCCGATGTAGAGACTCCCCGGGCGGCCGTCGGCCGGGTCGGTCGAGCCGGTGCCTGGGCGTACCGAGAAGCGGAACGGATTGCGCAGTCCGTAGCACCACACTTTGGAGCGCGGCGAGCCGAGGTCGCCGTCGAAGTACGGGTTGCTCGCGTAACCCTGGCCGGTGACGGGATTCAAGCGCAGGACCTTGCCGTTCAGGCCATCGATGTCCTGCGCGCGATACGCGCCAATGTCCTGCGACGGATCGGAGCGTCCGGGGCCGAACTCGCCCGGATCGTTGCCGCCCGCGTCCGGGTCCTGATAGTTGGCCCCCTCGCCGATCGAGAGCAGCAGGCTGCCGTCGTTTCCCCAGCGCAAACCACCGCCGGTGTGGGAGTCCGAGGCGGAGACCGGGGCGCTCGGCCAGTCGAGGCCGAGCAGGACGGCGCGGGTGGTGGTGTCGACGATCGAGGAATCGGCGAAGCTCACCTGATAGCGGGTCAGCCGATTGAACGCGTATTCGTTGAGATCGCTTCCGTCACTGTCCGGATCGACCGTGTAGTAGAGATAGATGTAGTGATTCGCGAAGTAGTGCGGATCGACGGCGAGGCCGAGTAGACCGCGATCGTGCTGGTCGAGCACTTCGTTTTCGATCGCAATCAGCGGATTGGGCTGGCGGATGCCGCCCCGCACTTCGTACACGCGCCCCCGCTTCTCGGCCACCAGGAGGCGGCCGTCGGGAAGGAATGCGATCGCGGTCGGGACCTCGAATATGGCGCCCGGCGCGGCGTCGTCCACCGAGAATCCCGGTGGCAGCACGGGATCGGCAGGGGCGCGCGCCGGGATCGAGAGGAGTGGCGACATGAACAGCAGGAAACTGACGGCGCGCCCCACGTGCACGAAAGCCCCCGGTGCCGGCGACATGCAGAGACCCGGCTGTCGCTCGTGCATCGGCGGCGGGCCGGGAGCGGATCGGAATCGTTTCTCGAGCGAACGACAAAATCGTCCGCACGCCGGAAACCCGCGTCAATTGCAATCACTCTTTCCCATGGAGTTGAAACGTTTGAGCCACGCCGAGAGGATTCAGGGCGTGGCTCGCGCGACTCGAGATCATCGTTTTCTCACACATTCATCACCAGCAAATCACGTTTGCCGGAACCAGGCGTGATCCGCGCACCACGAGTCAACCTTCTGCCACACTGTCGAAACGATTGAGTCACGCCGATCATCCGACGTGGCTGGCTTGCGGGGAACGCTGCACCTTGGGCCGGTCAACAGCAGATCGACTTCGCGCGTTCCCAGTGGCCCAGGGCGCACTCGACGAGCCAACGCCCCGCAGGCTCCGGAGCGATTCCAGGGGGACCAAGGCCGGTCTCCGACAAGCGAAAGACCCGCGCCCGTAACTTCTGCCGAACGCGGGTCTAGACTGGTGCCCGGGGCGAGATTTGAATTCCCGGAACGAGGGAACGGCATGCGCGGAGTGCCGCAAGTGCCGTTCCTTCGGCGTTTCTTCGTCCGGGGTCGCGGGCACCTAGCGCATGGCGTGCACGAAGGTCTCGGACAAGAACTCGGACAAACGCATTCTTGCTCTCACACGATCTATCTAGGCTCCGGGCTACTTGGATTCCCCTCGGCGCATCGAGTGGCGAGCCCTGCGAATAGCGCGAAACACCTTTCGGCTCCATCTGCGGCTCCACCACCGATCTGCCTTCCAGACCTGAACGCTGATGCGCGTACCCCTTCGGGAAAGCCGTTGAAACATCTGACGTATAGCCTCGACGGTGGGGCCGAAGCTCTCCGGCAGCGGCCGGCCCAGCCTGACCAACTCGCGACCACGTTCGAAGGTTGGAATCGCGAGTTCAACAGC
>DATKAB010000141.1 GCA_035498555.1 Candidatus Sulfotelmatobacter sp. | reverse complement strand
TCAGATCGAGGTCCCAGGCATGGCGATCGTCGATGCCGCGGGCGGCGAGGAAGCTGCGGACGAACCCGAAGATCGGCTCGAGGGAGCCGAAGTCGCGGGGGAAGTCCTGCTCCAGCATGAGCGGAGGATAGGGCCGAGGTGTGGGCCGGGCCAAGCCTTCTGTTCGCCCCAGGGCGCGAACTCAGCCGCGTTTCGTGAGAAACACGTGATTCGCCCGCCGGCCGTGGACGCTCTTCGAGCACTGGTAGCCCAGCGCCGGGAGGTCAAGTCTCTCGAAGAGACTCTCCCCGCGTCCCATGAGCATCGGGCTCACCGCCAGGTGGAGCTCGTCGATCAGCCCGGCCTCGAGGTACTGCCGGACGGTGGCGACCCCGCCGCCGATTCGCACGTCTCGGCCGCCGGCCGCGGCCCTGGCCTGAGCGAGCGCCGAACGAATCCCGTCGGTCACGAAACGGAATTCCGTTCCGCCCTTCATCACGATCGGCGCGCGCGCGTGGTGCGTGAGCACGAACACCGGCGTGTGGTACGGCGGCTCCTCGCCCCACCAGCCCTTCCATTGCTCGTCGGGCCAGGGCCCTCGGATCGGGCCGAACATGTTGCGTCCGAGGATCCATGCGCCGATGCTTTCGAAGCTGCGAACCGCCATGTCGTTGTCCACGCCTTCTTCGCCGCCCTCGAGGCCGTGTTCCCGGCACCAGTAGCGCGTGTGAAAGACCCAGTCCATGATCTCCATCCCGCGCTCGCCGAGCGGGTGCTCGAGACTCTGGTCCGGCCCGGCAGCGAACCCATCGATCGAGACTCCGAAACAGCAGACGCGAAGTTCGGACATGGATGTTCTCCGAATGAGTCCGGTGGGTTCCCGATGGCCGCGCAGTCTAGCCGTCCGCGAGGCAGCGAGCACGCTATGATGCGCCTCGCCCCATGAGCCGACCCGACCTGTTTGGCGATCGCGCCGACGACTACGCGCGCGTCCGGCCCGCATACCCCGAGGCGCTGTTCGATCACCTCGAGCGGCTGGTCGAGCGGCGCGAGCGCGCCTGGGACTGCGGCGCGGGAAGTGGCCAGGCCTCGCTCAGCCTGGCTCGCCGGTTCCGCGAAGTGCTGGCCACCGATTCGAGCGTGCGCCAGCTGGCGCGCTCGAGCTTCGCGCGCGGCCTGCATCGGGTGGCCGCGGCCGCCGAGGCGGCACCGTTTCGCGATCGCTGCATGGATCTGGTCACCGTGTCGGCGGCGATCCACTGGTTCGATCGCCCGCGCTTCTATTCCGAAGTGCGGCGCGTCGCACGCCCGGGCGCGATTCTCGCCGTCTGGTCGTACTATGCCTCGCGAATCGCGCCGGCGGTGGACCAACTCGTGATCCGATTCGCGAACGAAGTGGTCGGCGACTTCTGGCCGCCGGGATTCGAGGTCAATCGCCAGGAATACCGCGATCTCGATTTTCCCTTCGAGCGACTGCCGTGGCCGCGCCTCGAAGCGGAGGGGCGCATGCAACTCGGAGATCTGCTCGACTACATGCGCACCTGGTCGGCAAGCCAGGCCTGGGTGAAGCGTCGCGGTGGCGATCCGGTCGAGATCGTCCGTGCCGATCTTGCACGCGCGTGGGGCGATCCCGGCCTCGAGCGAGCCGTCCGCTGGCCGCTCCACGGCGCGATCGGCCTCGTGAGCTGAGTGGCGGTGGCGCTCAGCGCGCCGAGTTCATCCGCGCGAAGATCGGCTGGAACACGTCCTGGCCGGCCTGGCTCAGGCCTTCGGTGAAGCCGAAGGTCACGGTGGTTCTTCCGGCCGCGAGCTGATCGAACACCGCCTCGATAAAATCCGCCACGGGCGGAGCGTGATCGTGCAGTCCCTTGCCGCCGAGATCGGTGTTGAGTGCCGGCGGAATCAGCTCGACGACCTCGATGCCGCGCCCCCTCACCAGCTCGCGGAGCGACAGCGTGTACGAGTGCAGAAACGCCTTGGTCGCCGAGTAGACCGGCACCTTCGCGAGCGGTACGAACCCGAGTCCCGACGTGACGTTGACGATCGTCGCGAGCGCCGCGAGCGCGAGGAATAAGCTGGCGAGGTGAATCGGGGCCTCGACGTTGATCGCGATCTCGTCGTGCGCCCGCTCGGCGAAGCGCTCGTCGGTGGGCGCCATCCAGTTCTGGGTGCCGGCGTTGTTCACCAGCACGCTTAGATCCGGATGCTCGGCGGCGACCCAGCGATAGAGCTCGACCCGCCCGGCGCTTGCCGACAGATCGCATTCGCGCGTGACGAGACCCGGCACGCGCTCGGCCGCGGCGCGCAGCGCCTCGGGCCGCCGCCCGCAAGCGATCACGCGATTGTTCTCGCGCGCGAAGCGCTCCGCGAGCCCCAGGCCGATGCCCGAGGCGCCGCCGGTGATCAGGATCTTGTTGCCGGTGAGCTTCATGATTCGTGCGCGCTCCGCGGGTGACGGTGAACGGCCCTGGAGCTGGAGTCTAACGCACGAGCTCGAAGTCGGGGGGGCTCAGCAAAGCCCGGTCGCCCCCGAGGCAATCTCCTTCAGGAAATCGGCCGCCGCGCGCACTCGGGGGTCGCGGCGGAATTCGGGGTGGGTGATGAGCCACGCGTCGTGCTCGGCGACCGGCTCGGAGACCTCGACGAGATCTTCGCATTCTCTCGCGACGAAGCGAGGCAGAACGGCGAAACCTGCACCCGCCTGGGCCGCCGCCAGCAGTGCGTGCGTGCTGTTGGTCTCGAGCGCCACGCGAGCGCCGGCG
>DATKAB010000140.1 GCA_035498555.1 Candidatus Sulfotelmatobacter sp. | reverse complement strand
CAATCAGAACGGCACCGCGCTGTTCGAGGGCGTGACCGTGCTGTTCCTGGCGCAATTCTACGGAGTGGCGTTGACGCTCGCGCAGCAGTTCACCGTGGTGTTCATCTGCATCCTGGGCGGGATCGGCACCGCCGGCGTGCCAGCCGGGTCCATTCCCGTCGTGGTGATGATTCTGGGACTGGTGGGCATTCCGGCCGAGGGAATCGGGATGATTCTCGGCGTCGACCGCTTCCTCGATATGTGTCGCACGACTTTGAACGTCACGGGTGACTTGGCCGCGGCCGTCGTGGTGGCGAGGGGCGAGCCGAGGGAGGTGGAGCGGGTGGAGGGGTGACCGGCATGGACGATCGTGATCCCTTGATCAGGATGGAGGCTTTTGGCTTCTTGGACCGACTGAGATCTCAGTTCGGAGAGATTCTTCCTCGTGCTGAACTTGCCAAGGGATTCGTGTTCGACGGAATTCGGGTTCCACTCCTAAGCGCCCAAGGAATCTTCAAGCCAGCAGCTCTCGAGCGGGTTCCCCTTAGCATCACGACTGTCCCGATCATCGAGGGCCAGCCGCGGCCCTACGAGGACGAGACTCGTCCAGACGGGTTGATCAGCTACAAGTATCGAAGTCACGGTGGGCCGCAACACCGCGACAATGTCGGACTTAGACTTGCGATGACTGAGAAGACGCCCCTCGTCTACTTCCACGGCGTCGAGCCCGGCTACTACGAAGCGCTCTACCCGGTGTTGATCGTAGGAGACGATCCAAGACGTGAGTTCTTCATCGTCGCGGTATCGAATCCGCGTCTAGCCGGGGAGGCGCTGCCAGCACTTGCGGTGGCAGAGAGCATGGCGGAGATTCAACGTGAGTACGTCACGGCGGCGGTCCTCAGGAGAGTTCACCAAGCGAGTTTTAGGTTCAGAGTCCTGCGCGCCTACAAGCACACGTGCGCAATTTGCAGGCTTCGACATGCGGAACTTCTCGATGCTGCGCACATTCTTCCTGATGGGCACCCGAAGGGTGAGCCGTGGGTCTCAAATGGAATATCGCTCTGCAAGCTGCATCATGCCGCGTACGACAAGAACGTCCTCGGAATCAGACCTCACGACCTGATCGTCGAAGTGCGCTCAGACATTCGGAAAGAGGATGACGGGCCGACACTTCGCCACGCTTTGCAGGAGCTGCACGGGACGCCACTCGGACACTTGCCGCGGTCTCGTGCCCAGCGTCCGAAGCGAGAGTTTCTCGAAGAGCGCTACGAGCAGTTCCGTTCGACCGCGCACTGAGAACTGCTCTGCCGCCCCCCCTACGGCAACCTCACCGTGACGCTCACGCCCTTCCCCTGAGCATTCGTCGCCACGGTGGTCGCGCCCACGGTCGCGATCCCGCTCGGCGGGCCGGTTGCGGTCACGCGCAGGTTCTTGCCGACGACGAACGATCCGAGCGGCGCGCCGGTCATGTCCACGGCATCGATCTTCTGCCCGTTCGCCAGCGACGAAAGTGGAACCGAGAACGCGCCCTGCGAATTCGCCTGCATCGCGTACGCCGCGGTCGGGTCGCTCGGGTTCCAGAGAACGTTCGCGCTCAGATTGAATGTCGAGTCGCCCTGGACCTCGGTCAGATGGAACACGTAGACATCCGGCGCCAGCGTCGCACTCGTGTCGTCCTTGCCGTCCCAGGCCACCGCATAGACCCCGGACTGAAACGTCCTCTCGAACAGCAGCCTCCTCGGCGTCCCATTTCGATCCACGATCCGCCCGGTCAGGAACGCGGTGTCGGGAAGGCCGATGTGAAACGTCATCACGCCGAGCGAACACGGGTTGTTGAAGACCGCCAGCGATCGCGCGGACGGAAGTGGACTGGGAATGTCCAGCAGCCGCGACGGCGCGCTCGAGCGGAGCGCGGGAGACGTCGGATCCGGGTACGGGTACGACACCACGATGCGGGCGCCGGACACCGCGTGGCCGCCGGAATCGAACACCGTGCCGCTAAGGGCCGCGAGACTGCCGGTTGGGGAGGTCGGCGAGTTGGAGCACGAGATCACGTACGCGCCGAGCGCAACGATCGCGGCCACGAACACTCCCCGCATGGCGAAGTCCGGACGGGATTTCATGCGTGAAAGACTATCAGTCGCGGGCGGCGCGGTCAGCAAGAGTCCGCCCCCGCCGGTGCAACATGCTCTGGCGCATGCTATGCGGTCGCCCGCCCGCAGCCTGACGCTGTTCCCGCGGCCGGCTCGCTCGCTGGCCGCCTTCCCACCCGCCAGCCTTTCCCCTAGATTGCGGAAATGCGCCTCTCCGCCGGGGCACGTCTGGGTCCGTACGAAGTCGTCGCGCCGCTCGGGGCCGGCGGCATGGGCGAGGTCTATCGCGCCCGTGACACGCGGCTCGGCCGCGAGGTGGCGATCAAAGTGCTGCCCGAGCACCTGATGGCCGACCCCGAGATCCTCGCGCGCTTCGAGCGCGAGGCCCGCACGATCTCGAGCCTCAACCACCCGCACATCTGCACGCTGCACGATGTCGGGCGGGCACCCGGCACAGCCGGGTCGGCGGACGTCGAGTACCTCGTGATGGAGCTGGTGGACGGCGAAACACTCGCCAAGCGGCTCGAGCGCGGCCCGCTCCCCACGCCGGAGCTGCTCAAGCTCGGCATCCAGATCGCCGACGCGCTCGATCGCGCGCATCGCGCCGGCATCGTTCACCGCGACTTCAAGCCGGGCAACGTCATGCTGACGCGAAGCGGCGCGAAGCTCATGGATTTCGGGCTCGCCCGGGCCGCGGTCGCAGCACCAAGCGCCTCGGGCGTGAGCGTCGCCAACCTCAGCCAGTCGCCCACGCAGGTCTCGCCGCTCACCGCGCAGGGCACGCTGGTCGGCACCTATTTCTACATGGCGCCCGAGCAGCTCGAGGGCAAAGAGGCCGACGCCCGCAGCGACCTCTGGTCGCTGGGCTGCGTGCTCTACGAAATGGCGTCAGGCCGCCGCGCCTTCGATGGAAAATCGCAGGCGAGCCTGATCGGCGCGATCATGCACTCGGAGCCGCCGCCGCTCGCCACCGCCGCGCCGCTCTCGCCGCCGGCGCTCGACGCGCTGATTCGCTCCTGTCTCGCCAAGGATCCCGACGAGCGCATCCAGACCGCGCACGACGTCAAGCTGCAGCTGAGCTGGATCGCGCAGTCGAGCTCGCAGCCGGGCGCCGCCACGCCTCCGCTGCCCAGGCGGCGCCGCAGCAACGAACCGATCGCGTGGGCGGTGGCCGGTCTCGCGATCGCCTCGGCCGCGTTCTTCGCGTGGCGCGGCGGGCTCGGCGGCACAAGCGACGCGTCGAAGCAGCAGCTCGTTTTCACCATCCCGATCCCGCCGTCGGTGACGCCGCAGTTCATGCCCAGGATCTCACCCGACGGGAAGATCATCGCGTTCATCGGGCAGGACTCGCTCAACCGCACCCTGGTGTGGCTCCGCCCGCTCAATTCCCTCGTCGCGAATCCGCTGCCCGGCACCGAGGGCTCGCGCGCGCCGTTCTGGTCGCCCGACAGCCGGTACCTCGCTTTCGTCGCGGACGGCAAGCTGAAGAAGGTCGCGGTGGCCGGCGGGCCGCCGCAGGTGATCTGCGACGCGCCGACCGGCTCCGACGGGTCATGGAGCAGGAGCGACGTCATTCTCTTCGACGGCCAGGGCGCGGATCCAATCTACCGGGTGAACGCGGGCGGCGGCATCAAAGCAGTCGCGATCCCGGGGGACAGCGTGAAGCAGGTGGGCTGGCCGGCCTTCCTGCCCGACGGCAAACACTTTCTCTACTCGGGTGTCGGCAACACCGGACTTTCGAAGACCTTCGCCGGCACGCTTGGCTCAATCAAGGGCAAGGAGCTCGCGATCGAGGGATCGCGGATCGAATATTCGCCCGACGGCTACGTACTGCTCGCGCGCGATCGCACGCTGCTCGCCCAGAAGTTCGACGTCGGCGGCCTCAAGCTCGTCGGCGAGCCGTTTCCCGTCGCGGAGAACCTCCCGGTCGGCGGAAACGGCGCGGCGAACTTCACGGTTTCGGGCAACGGCATCCTCGTCTATCGCGCCACCGGTGGCAGCTTGAGTCGTCTGATCTGGATCGACCGCGGCGGTCGCGAGCTCTCCGAGGTCGCCGCGGCCGCCGACTACCGCGCTCCCGCGCTGTCGCCGGACGGCACGAAGATCGCCATCCGCCGTCGCGACGGCGACGGTTCGAACATCGACGTCTGGGTGATCGAGCCGGCTCGCGGGACCACGACGCGCTTCACGTTCGATCCGGGCGACGACAGCAACCCGGTCTGGTCGCCCGACGGTTCGAAGATCGCGTGGAGCGGAGTCCGCGGCGGCAAGGAGGCCATCTGGGTCAAGACCGCGAACGGCGCGGGATCCGAGGAGACGGTGGCCGACGGGGGCACGAACAGCATCCTTCTGGACTGGTCGCACGACGGGCGCTACCTGCTCTATTCGAACTTCGGCTCGAACCTCAGCGACGTTCTTGCGCTCGATCTCGACAATCGCAAGTCCACGATCGTGCTCGGGTCGAGGTTCAACGAGACGCGCGCGCGCCTCTCTCCCGACGGGCACTGGCTCGCCTATCAGTCCGACGAATCGGGCATCAACGAGATCTACGTCACTTCGTTCCCGATCAGCTCCGGCAAATGGCAGATTTCGACGCGCGGCGGCATCGAGCCGGGCTGGAGCCGCGACGGCAAGGAGCTCTTCTACCTGAGCCCCGACGCGAAATTCATGTCGGTGCCGGTCGCGACCGGCGCGGCCTTCAACCCCGGCACGCCGCAGCCGCTGTTCCGGATCCAGACCGAGCCCGGCCTGCGGCGCAACGTCTACTGCCCGTCGGCCGATGGCAAGAAGTTCCTCTTCCTCGTCCCCTATGGCGAGAACGAGACGCCGATGACGGTGATGGTCAACTGGCGAGGTGACAAGGGCGCGAAGTAGGAGTCTCGGAAGCGCGCTCGCGCTAATCGAGCCGTTCGGCCCCCGCTCACCCCGGCAGCCTCCCTCCTGCCTTCCGCTCATCCCCTACGCGCATGGTCCAGCCGAGGCGATCGGCATGCTCGAGCAAGGGCACCGCGAATTTTCGTGAAGCGCCGGTGAGATCGCGAAAGTCGGCCACGGTGAGCGACGGCTTGCGCGCGAAGTGCTCGGCCAGCTTCGCGCGCAGCGCTTCCATCTGCTTCGCGGTGTAGGTCAGTTCCTGGCTGACGCGCGTGAGTCGCCCGAGAAACGTGCCGAGCGCCACCACTTCGGCCGCCGACGCGCCCAGCTTCGCCTGCCAAACCGGAGCTTCGGGCACGAGATAGCCAGCCGCATCGAGCTCGGCTTCGACTCGCTCGAGCGCCGCGAGCGTCTCGGCGGGCGGCGACCAGGGCGCACCGGCCGGCCGCACGTGCTCGCCGCGCTGCTCGAGCACGCGCTCGGCGACCAGCGCATCGAACGCAGCATCGAACAGCGCGGCGTCCATGGTGGCGCGCAGGTCGCGCTTGAGCTCGCCTTTCATCACCCCGAAGCGCGCGGGATGATCGGCCACGTACCTGGCCACCGTCCCGGCAATCGTCTCACGCGCGGCGTCCCATCGCGCCCCCGACAGCCAGCGCCCCTCGCCCGATGCGGCGATCTCGCCGGCGCGCGCGAGCGCGGCCAGCGCCGCCCCCACGCTCGCCTCGCTCTCGCCCACCGCTTGGGCCAGCACCGCGGTCGGCGTGGGTTTCGCAAAGGTCGCGAGCTTCTCGATCAGGCGTGCTTCCAGCGAACCGCTCTCGTGAACCGCGAGCTGCTCGATCCCCGCCGCGTGGCGGCGGCGTTTCTCGGCCACCGGCTCGATCACCACGCCGCCGCCCACGGTGCGCGAGGGCGAATACGAGCGGATCACGAAGCGATCGCCGCGCGCCGCCACGGTCGGCCGCTCGAGTCGCAATTGCGCGAGCGCGCTTTGGCCGGGCGCGAGCTCGCTCCCTTCGAGCAACACCGGGCGCCCGATGATCTCGCTCGCGCCGAGATGAAACCGCACCCGGCTGTTGCCGGGCCACGGCCTGGGCAGATCGCTCAGGGTTTCGAACCGCACGTCGAGCATGCTCGCCGCCCGTAGCGATCCCGGCGCCACGAGCCAGTCGCCGCGCTGGATCGCCGAGCGCTCGATGCCGGCGAGCGAGATCGCGGTGCGCTGGCCGGCCAATGCGGCGTCCACGGTCTGCCCGTGTACCTGGACGCGGCGCACGCGCAGTTCGAGATCGGCCGGCAGCAGTTGCAGCAGATCGCCGGTGGCGACGCGCCCGCGCCACAGCGTGCCGGTCACCACCGTGCCGAAGCCCTCGACGGTGAACACGCGATCCACCGGCAGTCGCGCCGGCTCATGGGCGGCGCGATTGCCGAGCGACCCGAGCTGGCGATCGAGCTCGGCGAGCAGCTCCGCGGTGCCGGCGCCGGTCACCGCCGAGAACTCGATCATCGGCGCCGAGGAGAGCGCGGTGCCGGCGAGCAGCGCACGCACGTCGCGCTTCACCATCTCCAGCCAGTCGGCCTCGACCAGGTCGCGCTTGGTGAGCACCACGATGCCGCGCGAGATGCCGAGCAGCTTGACGATCGCCAGGTGCTCGCGCGTCTGCGGCATCACGCCTTCGTCGGCGGCGATCACCAGCAGCACCAGATCGATGCCGCCGACCCCGGCCAGCATGTTCTTGACGAAGCGCTCGTGTCCCGGCACGTCGACGATGCCGACGTGCACGCCGCCGGGAGTGACGAGCGGCGCGAAGCCGAGGTCGATCGAGATGCCGCGCTGCTTCTCTTCCGGCAACCGGTCGGTGTCCACGCCGGTCAGCCGCCGCACCAGCGCGGTCTTGCCGTGATCGATGTGCCCGGCGGTGCCCACCACCGCCAGACGTGGTGCCGAAAGCGAACTCGCCGGCCCGGATTGCGCGCTCATGATCGCGCTCATTCTACCCGAGCCGGCGAATCGTTCGGCGACGACCTGCTATTGCGCGATCACCACCACGGCTCGTCGGCGGTGGGGCCGTAGATGCTCGGCAGCCTGCCGCCCGCAATGCGCATGTACACGCTGAACTGCCCGCGATGGTGCACGGTGTCGCTCAAGAAGAACCACTGCGCGTCGCCCTTGCGCATGTCGGCCATCTGCTTCGGCCCGACCGGCATCTTGATCATCGCGTTCCAATCCGCCTCGGTCATCGCCTTGAGCTTCGGCATGACGTCGTGATGGGCCTTCTCGAAGCCCGCGATCACCTGATCCAGTGTCGCCGGCGGCGGCGGAAACGCCGATGGGTCGAGCGCGCCGGTGATCACCGCGGCCGGAACCATCTGGTTGATCGCCAGCATCCACGCGAGCTCCCGCGCGGTCCTCATGTTCGGCGCGGCCTTGAGCTCTCCCTTTCCCTGCGGGAAGGCGCGCAGCACCTTGAGCGTGGTCTGGTACTCCCGCTCGAAGTTCTGCAGGAACATGTCCTTTTCGGTCATCGTCTGTTGAGCCATCGCATCCCCCTCGATTGCCGCGATTTCTCGCGTCCCACTCTTCCGCTCACGCGAATTGGAACAAGACCTCGAGCCTGCCGAGGCAGCCGATCCAGCCCTGATTGTGACCCTCGCGCGACTTCGCGTCGGCCAGCTTTTCGTGCACGAGCACCAGCCGCGAACCCTTTCCTTCCGGCGAGATCGTCACGGTCACGATTGAATCCGGCATGTCGGGATTCTCCTCCCACTTCCAGGTGAAGACCAGACGATTCGGGGGATTAAGTTCACGGAATTGTCCAATCGCGATCGAGATCTTTCCGTCGGGACGATGCATTTCGATCCGGTAGCGGCCGCCGACTCGCGTGTCGAGCGCCGTCACCACCGTCTTGAATTCGTTGCTGGGCGCGAACCAGCGCGTCAGCTCTTCCGCTTGCGTCCACGCCGCGTAGATCCTCGCGGGCGGCGCCGCGATCGTGCGTTCGAGACGAAGCGTGACGTCCGCGCCGAGTTCTTGCGATGCCATGACGACTCCTCCTTTGCGGTGGATGATTCGAGGTATTGAACCAGTCGATCGAGGCGCGGCTCCCAGAAGCGCCGGTGCTCCTCGAGCCACGCCATGGCCTCGCGCAGCGGCGCCGGCGAGAGCCCGATGCGATGAATGCGGCCATCGATGCGGCGCTCGAGCAGCCCGGCGGATTCGAGCACGCGCAGGTGGCGCGAGATCGCCGGCGCCGAGAGCTGGAAGGGCGCCGCCAGCTCGCCTACGGTGGCCCCGCCGTGGCTGAGGCGCGAGAGCATCGCGCGCCGGATGGGGTGCGCGAGCGCGCCGAAGATCGCGTCGAGCTCGGCCTCCAAATAGTTAACCATGTGGTTAATATATCAGCGCGCCGAGACCGGCGCAAGGCGGTTCGAGATCTCTCGGATGCGCTACGGGCGCGGAACCGGCAGCGACGCCACCTGGATCGCCTGCGCTTTCCCGGCCTGCGTCCAGGCGAACAGCAACCGGTCGCGATCGCGGGCGAGCTGCGGCACGCCCGGCGTGTGCGGGCCGTCGAACCGGGCGATTTCGGTCGAAGTGCTGGAGCGCGCGCCGGGCTTCAGCCGGCGAACGCGGAGCGTCGAGCGCGAGCGATCGCCTTCGAGCCAGGTCACGGCGGCGCCGCCGTCATCGAGCAGCGCCAGGCCGACGCGACCCAGCGGATGGCCGTCGTCGACGCGGATGGCGTCGCCAAAGGTCCAGCCGCGATCGTTCGAGAACGCCGTCAGCACCCGCGGCGAATCCGCCGCCGCGGTGTACCACGCGACCGCCACGCGATCGCCGCGCGTCGCGATGGCCGGGCCGTTGACCGGGCAGCCCTTGAGCTTCCAGCCGTCGTAGCGCGGGCCGTAGGGCGGCTGCCAGCGCCCCGACTCGAGCCGCGTGACCGCGATGTCGCGGATCTCGTCGTCGCTCCGATCGCGATAGGCGACCAGCAGTTCGTCACCGAGCGGCGCAACGCCAATCCAGCAGCAGTCGCAAACGCGGCCATCCAGCTCCTGCTCGAGCGCCAGCGTTCCGGTGGGCGCGATGAAGCGTGAATGCAGCGTCATCGGCGCGGCGCCCTCCTCGAGCCCGTCCTTGAGATTGTGGCCGTCGAGCCAGATCGCGCGCACGCCTTCGCCCTGTGGCAGCAGGCTCACGAACCCGTGGGTGCTGCCTTCGCGATCGTCGTGAAGGATCGCGGCCTTCCCCCACGTGGCTCCTCCGTCCTTCGAGAGCGCGATGCGCAGCCGTTCGGTGGCCCCCGCGCGCTCCGGCCAGGCCACGGCGACGCCGTGCGCGCCGAAGGCGCACGCGCCGGCAAGATTGGGCCAGCTCTGAACCAGTGAGTCGCTCTGCACCACCGTGGCCGCCGCGCTCCACTTGCTCTCGCGCAACGAGGCGACGCGCAACGCGGTGACACCCCCCGCCGGCTCGAGCCAGGTCATGAGCAGCGCACCGTCGGCGGTGGCGGCGAGTCGCGGCTCGCTCGCGCCGGCGCGCGCCGGGCTGCCCACGCCGTGCGGCTTCGCCAGTGCCGGCAGAGACGCCGGCGCCGCAGCCGACGGCGGCGCCGCAGTCAGCGCCACGGCCAGCGCCACCGCCGCGCCGATCATCGCGCGCTCCCTCGCTCGAACGCGGTGAGTGCCCCGGCCACGTCGTCGCGCACGAAGGCGTAGAGGCCGCACGGCACCAGTCCGGCCTCGCGAAACAGCCTCGAATAGAACGCGGGCGATCGGCGCTTCATGTCGCGAAAGTCTCCCGTGATGCGGTCGGCCGAGGTGAACACCTCGATCCAGGCGATCCCGCCGAGCAGGCGGCCCAATTCGTCGAGACCCGGACGCAGTTCGGCGCTCGGCACGTAGTGAAGCACATCCGAACAGACAATGAGATCGTAGGTTTCGTTGAAACCGAGATCGGCGAGCTGGCCGAAGGTGCCGAGGCGCAGGCCACGCGTCCGTCCCCAGCGGCGCACCGCGAACTCGCTCGAATCGACGCCGACGTAGCGGATCCGCGGCCGAAGGCGCGCGAGCACCGGCTGCCAGGGGCCCTCGCCGCAGCCAACGTCGAGCACGGTTTCCACGCGGCGCTCGAGCAGGTATTCGGCTGCCGACAAAGCGAGCGCGACCTTGCGCTCGACCGCCCCGCGCCGATGAATGCGCGTGCGAGGATTGCGGTACCAGCGGTCGTAGTAGGCGCGGTCGTAGACCTTGGGGCGCCGCGAGGACGGGCGTGTCACGCCCCGCAGACTACACGAGCGGCGCCCGTCACTCTTTGATGCGCTGGATGTCGGCGCCGAGCCTGGCCAGCTTCTGCTCGAGCCCCTCGTAGCCGCGATCGAGGTGGTAGATGCGCGAGATGTGCGTCTCCCCCTCGGCGACCAGCGCCGCCAACACCAGAGCGGCGCTGGCGCGGATGTCGGTGGCCATCACCGGCGCCCCCTGCAGCTTCTCCACGCCGGTGATGACCGCGGCGTTGCCATTCAGCTCGATCTTCGCGCCGAGCCGCATCAGCTCGGGGACGTGCGTGAAGCGGTCGAGATAGACGGTATCGGTGATGTGCGAGACGCCGTCGGCGATCGATGCGACCGCCATCATCTGCGCCTGCATGTCGGTCGGAAAGCCGGGATAGGGATCGGTGACGATGTCGGTGGCGCGCGGGCGGCTCGGGCCGATGATCGTGACCTCGCCGTTCCCGGGCAGGATTTCACAGCCGCACTGTTCGAGCGCGTGGATCGCGGCCGCCATGTGGCCGGCCTCGCAGCGCTCGAGCGTCACGCGGCCGCCGGCAATCGCGACGGTCGCCATCAGCGTGGCCGCCTCGATGCGATCGGGAATGATGGTGGTGTCGATCGGTCGCAGCTGCTTGACGCCGTGGATCGTGACGCGCCGGGTGCCGAGGCCCTCGATCTTCGCGCCGCACTCCACCAGCACCCTGCCGAGCACGGTGATGTCGGGCTCGAGCGCCACGTTGTCGAGCACGGTTTCGCCTTCGGCCAGCGTGGCCGCCATCATCAACTGCGCGGTGGCGCCCACCGAAACCGTGTCGAAGTGGAAGTGCGTGCCCTTCAGGTGGACGTCGCGACCCACGATGTAGCCGTGCTCGATCTCGAGCCTGGCGTTCATCGCGTTCAAGCCCTCGATGTGCAGATTGACGGGACGCGGGCCCCACGCGCAGCCGCCGGGGAGCGATACGCGGGCGCCCCCGAAGCGCGCCAGCAGCGGCCCTAGCACGTAGATGCTGGCGCGCATGGTGCGCACCAGCTCGTAAGGGGCTTCCAGCGACTGGATGCGCGAGGTGTCGATCTTGCAGGCGTGCCCGCGGAATTCGACGCGTGCCCCGAGCTGTTCCAGCACCTTGGCCATGGTGCGCGTGTCCGAGAGCTGCGGCACGTTGCGCAGCGTGTGGACGCCAGGCGCCAGCAGCGTGGCGCACATCACCGGCAGCGCCGCGTTCTTGGCGCCGCTCACCTCGACGCGGCCCGACAGCGGATTGCCGCCGCGAATGATCAGCGCATCCATGGGCTTGGGAGTGGACTCCTGGGCGGCGTCAGCCGCGACGGGAACAGGCGAACTGGTGTGATGGCGCGATGCCACGTCCATGTGGGCGATCTCCGTAGGGCCCGGGATTCCATCCCGAGGCGCGCGGCCGGCAGCGAGTGAGCGATGTGGCGGCGGATGCGGGCATTATCGGCAGGTCGTGCGCCGACATCAAGGAAAACGCACGGGGCCGGGGCCGAACTCGCGCGGCACGGGCCGAAGATCGCTATCATGGAGTGTGGCCGTGTCCATTTCCTGTCATCTGCCCGCCGGAGATCAAGCGCGATGAAACGCTGGTTCACCCTCTGCTTCCTGCTGCTCTATTGGGCGAGCGCATTTGCGAGCAACTCGATCACCGAAGTTTACGACCCCGCCAAGGCCGCACGCGTCAAGGCGCTCAAGCACGCCAAGGAGGCAGCACCGGTGGTGTTGACCGCCGCCGAGACGGATTCGCTCACGCGCGCGCTCCAGCAGGATCGCGACAAGACGCAGGAGTGGCTGAAGAGCGCGCCGACTTCGTACCTCGCCGCCGTCGCGCGCAAGGACTTTCCCGCGACGCCGGTGCTGGGGGTGGGCCGGGATCCCGGCAACGACGTGCACATCAACGACCCGGAGGTGATGCCGCACCATCTGAGGGTGGTGGTGGTGGGCGACTCGTTCCGCGTCGAGGGACTCGATCCGGGCGCCAAGTTCGTCACCGGAACCGACACGCTGCGGTACGCGGTGGTGGGACCGGGAACCATCGGCATCGGGCGGTTCATGCTGCGGCTCTCCCACCAGCGACATCCCGCGATCATCGTCTTCGATCCCAACAGCCCGCGCTACGCCGAGTACAAGGGGCTGAAATACTTTCCCCCGGACTTCAAGTATCGCTTCGTGCTGCCGCTGGTGCCGAACCCGATTCCCGACACTCTGACGGTGCTCTCGACCCACAGCCAGCCACGCCAGGCGCTGCGTGCCGGCTGGTTCGTGTTCAAGATCGGCGGCAAACGCTGCGACCTGGAAGCAACGCGTCTGCTCGAGCCCGGCGTGGGCGAGAAGGACGTGTCGGTGTTCTTCCGCGACGAGACCACCGGCCACGAGACCTACAGCGTCGGCCGCTACGTGGATCCCGAGCCGCTGCCCGACGGCCGCTACGTGCTCGATTTCAACGAGGCCTACAACCCGGCCTGCGCGTTCTCACCGCACTACAACTGCCCCCTTCCCAGCAAGGACAATCGGCTCAAGGTGGACATCAAGGCCGGCGAGATGGACGCGCACTACGTGCATTGATCTCCGGGCGGCGCTGCCCGGCGCCACGCGGGGTCAATCGCCGAGCCAGACGAAGCGGGCGGATCGCGGCGGTCGTCCGGCGGCATCCCACCGAACCAGATAGACGCCGGCGGCGAGCGGTTTCCCCTGCGAATCGTGGCCGTCCCATCGGAGCTTTCCGCCGGCGCCGCCGCCGGGCGCCGAGCGCCAGAGCACGCGACCCTGCACATCGAGCACTTCGATCCCGCGCGGCGCCTCGGTGGCGGGCCAGCTGAAGGCGATCGAGCCGCGCGCGGGATTTGGCGAGAGCGCAAAGTCGCGGGTCGGCGGCGGGATTCCCGCCGCGGCGATTGCCGCGCAGCCCACGCCGTACGCGCCGATCGGGCCATAGACGCCGCCCGGCGCGCAGGGTGAGTCGGCGCGTAGCTCGAAGTCGCCCGCCGAGGCTGCGCAGAAGAGTGGGTCCGCCCCCAACTCGCTCTCCCCTGCATGGAGGCCAGCGAAATCGCCGCCGTGATTTGACCAGGCGTCATTTCGCGATGCATCTCCGAGATAGCTGGCGAGCATGTTGAACCCGAAGTGCTGATTTCCGGCGAGCAGATTGTTGGCGGCGACGATGCCGGTCGGCTGATGAGCGGACTCGATCGCGAGCCCGTCGCGACCATTGTCGACGAGGGTATTCACGCCCAGGCTGCAGGTCGGGGCGCCACCGGAGAGCACGAGATGGATTCCGTCGCCGCCATTGCCACGCAGCAGACAACTCGTGACTGTCGGCGCGGCGGATTCGAGCCACAGGCCGGCGTTGAGAGATTGATGGATCGTGGTGTTCCGGACCGACAAGTCTTCTGTGAAATCGATCGGAGAGTAGGGACGCTCGAGCATCGTCACGCCGTTGCCGGCGCAATTCGAGATCGCGCAGTTCCAGATCTGATGGTAGGCCGTCGGCGGCACGTAGTGGCCGGGATCTTGAAGCTGAAGAATCCAGTGGACGCCGTCGCCACCGGCGTGATCGATCTGCACGTTCTGTAGGACCGCGTGTTGAGCGCTGGCTTCGATCGCCACACCGGCGCAATTGAGAATGGTGTCTCCGACGCAAGACATGAAGATGGGAATCGGGGCATAGGCATGAATGGCCTGGCCGACGTTTCGGACGCTCGAGTGGTCGAGAGAAATGAAGAGATACCCGAGCTCAACCTGCTTCCAATCTCCATACTCATAGAATTCAGCAGCCCCGGACAGATCGTGGAACTGGCAGAAATCCGCCCACATGGCCTGATCGAAGTAGTTCTTCGAATTCACGACGATGCCATTCTCCGCGCCCGAGAACGTGCAGTCGCGGAACGCGATCTCACTATTGTCGTGTGGCTCGACGGTCGCGAGCGCCTTCGCGGGCCCCTTGAAATGGCACCGCTCCATCACGATGGCGCCCAGGATGTTCTTGAAGAACGCTGGCGCACCCTCAAAGGAACAGTCTGTCATCCAATAGGCGTAGTTGATGAACGAAGAGGTGTCGCGAAACGTGCAGGCGGTGAAATTCGGTGTCTCGCCCTCGGGCACGAGCCCGTGGAACCCGCCCTCGAACACACAATGGTTCCAATACACGAACCGCGTGTCCTGACCGAAGGCCACCGGCTGTTCAACGGTGATTCCGCTCACCACACCCGAGGAGTAGTAATAGGAATTGGGGTTCTCCGGGATCGAGGTGAATCCCTCGATCTTCGTCACCGCCGCGCCATCGGTGCTCGCGATGACGCAGTCGAGCGGCTCGGGAATGTTGACCACCTCGCCATAGCTACCGGGCGCCACGAGGATCGTGTCCACCGGGTGATTCGCCCACGCATCCTGGAGCGCCGCCGTCAGCGTCGGGTAGTCGCCGCTGCCGTCGGCGCGAACGATCCGATGGCTGGCGAATGTCGGAGACGCCAGGGGAATGGATGCGGCGAGTGCGAGTACGGGGGCAATCGCGAAGTTGCGACGCATGGCGCCTCCGAGTCCGTGGTGACGTGGGGATCGGAGGCTCTTGCAACGCTCGCGCCAATTCTCGTGTGCGCGTCATTCGATCGCGCAACTCGCTCGCGCCGTGGCCGATGCTTCGAGTGATTGAAGCGAAGTCTCCGCGAAGCGCTCGAGCCGCTCCCGAAAAAGCGTCGTCGCGACCGACAGTCGGGCGCGGCTCCACGCGTGGCGGCGCGCCCAATCAAGCGGCGCTACTCCCGCTCTTCTTCCCACTGCGCCGGCGCGATCGCCGGGCCACGCTCGCGGCGCGCCAGCAGCACGCGCGGCCGGCCGGAGAGATCGTCGCGCAGGTCCACGTCGCGCCAGTCGCGCGCGCCCTCGAGCCAGGTTGCGACCTCGCGGGCGCGCATCTCGGCCAGCTCGAGCGCCAGCAGGCCGCCGGCGACCATATGCCGCGGCGCCTCGTCGATGATCTCGCGAAGCGATTCGAGCCCGGTCTCGCCCGAGAACAGCGCCTGCGGCGGCTCGAAGTCGCGAACGTCGGCGGGGAGCAGCTCCTGTTCGATCGTGGCGATGTAGGGCGGATTCGAGATTACGACTTCGAAGCGCGCCTCGGCGTCCACGGCGTCGAACCAATTGCCCTGCATGAAGCGAACGCGTCCGGCGAGCCCCAGGGCCGCCGCGTTGGCTTCGGCGGTCGACAGCGCCTCGGTGCTCGCGTCAGTCGCGCTCACGATCGCTTGCGGCCACTCGCGCGCGATGCTCAAGGCGATCGCGCCCGAGCCAGTGCCGAGATCCAGCACCCGCGGCGCGGCCCAGCTCATCAGCTCTTCGCGCAAGACGCCGATTACCGCCTCGACCAGCTGCTCGGTTTCGGGGCGCGGGATCAGAACGCTACCGTCAACGGTGAGATCGAGCGAGCGAAAGGCCGCGCGACCGGTGATGTATTGCACCGGCTGGCCGGCCACGCGGCGGCGCAGCCACGAGTCGAGCGTCTGCCACTGTTCGGGCGCCATCGGCTCGTTGCGGCGCAGCTGCAGTTCGACGCGGCCGAGATTCAGCAGGCGGCTGAGCAGCTCGACCGCGTCGGACTCGGCAGAAGACGACGCCGACAGCCGCGAACGCGCCGACTCGAGCGCGTCGCCGATGGTGCGGTCCATCGCTCCTACTTCTCCGCCCCCATCGCGGCGAGGCGCTCGGCCATGTCGGCCGCGAGCAGCGCATCGTTCATCTCGCCGAGGTCGCCCTCCATGAAGTTGGAGAGCGAATGGAGCGTCAACCCGATGCGGTGATCGGTCACGCGGCTCTGCGGGAAATTGTAGGTGCGGATCTTCGCGCTGCGATCACCGGTCGAGACCTGCGACTTGCGCTGCGCCGCATACTTCGCCTGCTGCTCCTGGAGTCGCTGGTCGTAGAGCCGCGCGCGCAGCACCTTCATCGCCTTCGCGCGATTCTTGATCTGCGAGCGCTCGTCCTGACACGTGACCACCAGCCCGGTGGGCAGGTAGGTGATGCGCACCGCCGAATCGGTGGTGTTGACACCCTGGCCTCCCGGGCCACCGGCGCGATATACGTCCACGCGGATGTCCTTCTCGGCGATCTCGATGTCGACGTCCTCGACCTCGGGCAGCACCGCGACCGTCGCGGCCGAGGTGTGAATGCGACCCGAGGCCTCGGTGGCCGGCACGCGCTGCACGCGGTGGACGCCCGATTCGAATTTCATCTCGCGATAGACGCCGTCGCCTTCAAGCGAGAACACGATTTCCTTGAAGCCGCCGGCCTCGGCCGGCGCGCTGCTGAGTATCTCCTGCTTCCAGCCCTTCTTTTCCGCGTATTTCGAGTACATGCGGTACAGATCGGCGGCGAACAGCGCGGCCTCCTCCCCGCCCACGCCGGCGCGAATTTCGACGATCACGTTCTTGTCGTCGTCCGGGTCACGTGGCAGAAGCTGGCGCTTGAGCTCCTCCTCGAGCTTCGTCTGGCGCTCGCGCAATTCGGGAAGCTCGGCCTTGGCCAGCTCGCTCAGCTCGGCGTCGCCCGAGGCGATCGCCGCCTCGTCGTCGGCAACGGTGCGCTCGACGCGGCGGTACTCGGCCAGCGTCCGCATCGTGCCCTCGAGGCGGGCGCGCTCCTTCGAGAGGTCCCGCAGCTTGCGCGGGTCGCTCGCCACTTCGGGCGTTCCGAGCAGTTGCGTGATCTCTTCGAATCGCGCTTCGACCTTCTTGACCGCGTCCCACATGATTTCGTCTTCCCGGCTGCGCTGCGCTCGATCGGCGCGAGGCGCTTACTGCACGAACTGCACGTCTGCGCGCTTGCCGGGCTCTGCCGGCGCGCGTAGTGCCTCGTCGTGTCGCACCTTTTCCAGCGCGGCGATCGCCACGCGACACATCTCGAGATCGGGCTCGCGCGTCGTCAGCCGCTGGAACTGGAGCCCCGGCCAGATCAGGACCTTCGCCCATGGCCGGTCGGCGTACTTGCCGCTGATCCGGATGAACTCGAATGCCACGCCCGCGATCAGCGGCATGCAGGCGATGCGCAGCAGATGGTCACCCACCCCGCGCGGCTTTCCGATGAACGTGAACACCACGATGCTCACCACCACCACCAGGAACAGGAACGACGTGCCGCAGCGTGGATGGAAGCGCGAGAAGCTCTGCACGCTCTCGGGCGTCAGCGGCGCGTCGTTCTCGAGCGCGTGAATCGCCTTGTGCTCGGCGCCGTGGAAGCCGAGCACGCGCGCCATCTCCTTCCACTGGCTGATCAGCAGCAGGTAGATCATGAACGCCAGCAGGCGGAAGAAGCCGTCCACCAGGCCGAAGCGCACGCGATCCTGAAAGCCGAGCCAGCCCGTGATCCGGGCCGGCAGCACCACGAACAACAGCAGCCCAACACCGACCGAGAACACCACCATCGCGCCCTGCGCCAGCATCTGCCACCACGGCGCCTTCTTCGCCGGCTCGGCCGTCTCCTTCACCGCCTCATCGGCGCTGAAGTTGAGCGCCGTGATGCCCAGGTAGAGCGTCTCGAACAGCGACACCGCCCCGCGCACCACCGGCAGGCCGAGCGGCCTGACGCGCCGAGTGATCGAAGTAAAGCGCCTCTCGAGGAACGCCAGCGCCCCGTCGGGACGACGCACCGCCACCGACATCAGCGTCGGCGAGCGCATCATCACGCCCTCGATCACCGCCTGGCCGCCCACCGGCAGAAATGGCATCTCGGCTCCCCAGACACACGAACGGCTTCCGCCAGGCGCAACGCGCCCGGAACGGAAGCCGCGTGAACGACGCTAAGACTTGGCCGACTCGGCCGGCTCGGCCGGCGTGGCCTCGGTCTTCTTGCTGTACTTCCTGCGGAAGCGCTCGACACGTCCCGCCTTGTCGATCAGCTTCTGCTTGCCGGTATAGAACGGGTGGCAGTTGGCGCAGATGTCGAGATGGATCTTGCCGTCGTTGGTCGTGGGCTGGAGCGTGGTGCGCGTCTGCCACTCCGTGCCACAGCCGTAACAATGGAAGGTCCGGAGTTCGTAAACGGGATGGATCCCGGCTTTCATGACAACTACCTCCTGATCGGCGGCGTTCCCGGACTCGACCCGCCTGGCGCGGGTCATCTGGTCCGGCGCTCCGCCTCGGATGACAAGCGGCCGGGGAGTATGCCGCAAAGCTCGTGCCGCGTCCATTTGCCACGGGCCGGCGTTCTCTCGCATCATGCCCGCAAGTCCATGAGATTCCACGCGGCGCGCCCCGACTCGCGCGCCATTCGATTCACGAACTACCCTGGAGATCCCGTGCCCTTTGCCAAGCTTGGCCTGCCGCCCCTGATCGTCAAAGGGGTGCGCGCCGCCGGCTACAACCAGCCGACGCCGATTCAGCAGCGCGCCATTCCCATCGTTCTCGAGGGCCACGACCTGGTGGCCGCGGCCCAGACCGGCACCGGCAAGACCGCCGCCTTCGTCCTCCCGATTCTCGCGCGGCTGCTCGAAGGCCATCCCGCGCTGCGCGCGCTGGTGCTGGTGCCCACGCGGGAGCTGGCCGCGCAGGTCGAGACCAACGCGCGCGACTACGCGCGTTTCACTCGGCTGCGGGCCGGCGTCGCCTATGGCGGCGTGCCGATCGGCCCGCAGGAGCGGCTGCTGCGCCACGAGGGCGTCGATCTGCTGGTGGCGACGCCGGGTCGCCTGCTCGATCTTCACGGCCGGCAGAGCGTGAGCCTCGAGGACGTCGAAATACTGGTGCTCGACGAGGCCGATCGCATGGTGGACATGGGATTCGCGCCGGACCTCAAGCGCATCCTGCGACTGCTGCCGACGCGCAGACAGACGCTGATGTTCTCGGCCACCATGCCGCCCGAGCTGAACAAAGTGGCGAAGGAGTCCCTCCGCAATCCCCAGCGCGTGGATCTCGCGCCGCCTTCGCGGCCGGCCGCCGGCATCACGCAGGCGATCTACCCGGTGCCGCGGCACCTGAAGACCGATCTGCTCGACGAGCTGATGTCGCGCTCGGACGTCGGCAGCGCGATCGTGTTCACCCGCACCAAGCACGGCGCCGATCGGTTGACGCGCCAGCTCGAAAAACGCGGTCACAGCGTGGCGGCGCTGCATGGCGATCGCACGCAGTCGCAGCGCGAGCGGGCGCTGGCCGGTCTGCGGCGCGGGCGCGTGCAGATCCTGGTGGCCACCGACATCGCCTCGCGTGGCATCGACGTGGAAGACATCTCGCACGTCGTCAACTTCGACGTGCCGCACACGCCCGAGGACTACGTGCATCGCATCGGCCGCACCGGGCGGGTGGAGGCGGTCGGCGACGCCTTCACGCTGATGAGTCCCGAAGAGCAGTCGGACGTGACCGCGATCGAGCGCTTCCTCGGACGTTCGATACCGCGCGTGTCGCTGCCCGATTTCGACTACCACCGTCGCGCCGAGCCCGGACAAGGGCACGGTCACGGCGGCGAGCGCTCGGGCCGCGGCGGTCGCGGGCGCGATCGCGGTCGGGACGGTCGGCCGCGCGACGGCTGGTCGCGGCCGTCGAGCTCGGAAACCGGTTCGCCCTACGCAGGCGGCCCCGGCTCGGAAAATCCCGCGGGGCCCTCACACGCCGCGCCGTCGCATGGCCGGCGGCCGGTGCGCAACGCGCCCGATCGGCGGCGGAGAAGGATGTAGCGTGCCGGCCGCGGCGGGCGGCCCCGGCGCTAGTTGCCGGTGGGAATGATGCCCGCGTTCTCGACCATCAGGATGAGCGTCCGTTCGGGCGCGCGCGTGCGGTGGACGACGCCCCGGGGCACCACGAAGCCCTGCCGCGGCTCGAGCGTCACGGTGCGGCCCTCGAGGTCGATCAAGAGCTTCCCTTCGACGACGTAGAAGAACTCGTCGTCGTCGTCGTGCTTGTGCCAGTGGTACTCGCCTTTGACGACGCCAAGGCGCACCACCGACGCGTTCACCTGGCACAGCGTCTGATTGAACCACGGGTGCGTCACCGCATCGGCGACCCTCTGCACGTCGATGGTCTCGAGCGGGCGGAAGCGGACGTCGAGGTGCGTCTCGTACGGAAACGAACCCGGCGCCGCGGGTTTCGATGCCGCGTTGCTCACGACGAACCTCCGAGCGCCCCCAGCACCTGCTCGGTCGAGCGGACGATGCCGAGACGCGGGAAGATGGTGCCGGTCGCGAACGCGTGCGCTTCAGCGGTCGGGCCGGCCATCGCGTCCTCGACGAAGATGAGCTGATAGGCGCGCTCCCACGCGTCGCGCGCGGTGGACTCGACGCCGAAATTGGTCGAGATGCCGCCGATCACGAGGTTGCGAATGCCACGGCGGCGCAGCTGCAAATCGAGCTCGGTGCCGTAGAACGCGCCCCACTGATGCTTGGTGATCACCAGGTCGCCGGGCTTCGGACCGACCTCGGGCAGGAGGTCGGCGAAATCCGCGGGCCACGGGCCCGGCGGCATCGCGGCGTCGATCATCGGCTTCAGCCGATCGGAATCGTCGGCGGCGAACGCCACCCGCACCAGCACCACCAGGGCACCGCGTTCGCGAAACGCCTGCGCCAGCCGAACGCCGCGCTTCACCACGTCGGGCGCGGCATGCGGCGCGGTGGGACGCGATACGATCCCTTTCTGCAGATCGATCAGGACGAGCGTGGTGGAACGCGAGTCGAGCTTCGGCGTCTCGGGCATGCCGCAAGACTAGCCGATCGCGCGGCCGGCTGCGCGGCCGTGATTCGCGCCAACCCGGGGCGCCGCCGGAAGGCCACCGAATGTTCTTCGGTGTTGAAGCCGCCCTCAGGCGGCGCGCTTCATGGGCGCGTTCGCGGCCGGCGGGCTCTGGGCGCCGTTCGCGCTCCGCGCGGCGTTCCTCGCCACCATCGTCAACCGCACCAGCCGCTCGAGCTGTGCCGAGGGCCTCGCGGGGTCGGGGCCGCGGGCGATCGCGACCAGGTTGCGCCCGATCTGGACCGGGGTCATGAGCAGGCCCCACGGAAATCCCCACCAACCGAGCACCGCCGAGAACAGCGCGCTGCCGAGCTGCGCTCGCACTCCGCACGAGCGGCACGAGACGCGCGGCGTGCTGCGCCAGCTGGTGATCAGGAGCGCCGACCACACCTTGTGGCTCATATGAACGTCGACCGGACCCGTACCGCCGCAGCGCGGGCACAGGCCCTGGTGAAGCGCGCTCAGTTCGCGCTGAACCTCGTCGGCGGGCAGCAGGCGCGCCAGCGCCAGCGCCACACCCTGCTGCTGGCAGCGGGGACCGCAGAACTGAAGGTCGCCCTGCTTCCGCCCTCCGAACAGGATCGTGGTTCCGCAGAAATCGCACCGGGCCATCGCGGCACCCCTCCGTGCAGGAACTCCTCGCCGGCCACGCCGAGCGGCGGGCGGACTCCAGAAAAAGCCTCGCCCGTGGTTTTCGACACTTCGGGCCGCGGGCTTCAGCCCCGCCGCCGCCGCAAATCGGGCGGGCGGAATCGCGCCCAGCCCGGCGGCCGAGAGGCGAGGGGTCCCTATGCGGCGGCTGCCGCGCGATCGAGACGCGCGAGGATCTCGCTCATCCAGTCGCAGTGCTCGGGTTTCATCACGCAGGCGCGCAGGCAGGTGAGATCGGCGGCGTCCCAGTCGCGCACTGGGGCGGCGCCTTCGACCATGGCGCGCGGGAACGTGGCCACCGCGAGGTGAAGTCCCTGCCTGGCGGCCTGCTCGAATATCCGCCGCGCCCGCCGCGACGACTCGCCGGCCGTGTCGGCCCGCACCGCCCAGCTGACGATGTCGAGCTCGGGCGGAAAGAGCGGCGCGAAGCGGGCGTCGGTCGTGAGCGCCGCGTGCATCGCCAGCGCTGCCTCGCGGCACGACTCGAGCGAGCGCGCGAACTCGCCGCCGCGCACGAGCGGCAGCATGCGTAGCGTGGCCCAAAGCGCGACCGCCGAGGCGCCGGGGCGGGAGCACTCGAGCGAGATCTCGCCCAAATGGAGCTCCGGCGAGCTGAAATAGGTGTAGGGCGAGTCGTGGCGATAGATGCGCCCCACCGCCGGATCGCGAAACAGCACGCAGCCGCACCCGTAGGGCTGGAGCCCGTGCTTGTGCGGGTCCACCACGATCGAATCGGCCTCGGCCACGCGATCGAACGCGCGACGTGCCCACGGCTCGAGATTGCCGGCCAGGGTGTAGTAGCCGCCGTAAGCGGCGTCCACGTGCAGGCGGAATCCATGGCGCGCGCGCAAGGCGAGGATCTCGGGCAGCGGATCCACGGTGCCGGCCGCGGTGGTGCCGAGCGTCACCACCACGGCGCCGATCTCGCCGCCGGCGAGCGCCCGCTCGAGCGCCGCCAGGTCCATCCGGCCGCGCGCGTCCACCGTGATCGCGCGAAATGGGACGCCCAGCACCGCCGAGAGCCGCGAGTGCGTGTAGTGGGCCTGCGACGAGGCGGCGATCGCCTTGCCGGGCGCCAATTCGCGCGCCACCCACAGCGCCTCGAAGTTGGCGATGGTGCCGCCGCCGCACAGATGACCGAGGTGCGTCTCCCAGCCGAACATGCGGGCGATCGCCGCCACCGCTTCCTTCTCGAGCGCCGAGCTGGCGCGACCGCCGTCGAGCGCGTGATTGTTGGGATTGAGCCACAGCGACATGGCATAGGCGATACGCGCCACCGGATGCGGCGGCTTCAACATCTGGCCGACGTAGAGCGGATGCGCGTAGGGAAAGTTGTCGCGCATGCGCTCGGCCGCGGCCAGCACCGCCTCGCGCAACGCGGCGCGATCGACGTGCACCGGCGCGTCGGGCAGGTCGCGGAAACCCTGCTCGATCGATTGCAGCGCCTCGTCGAGCAGCGCAAGGCTCTCGCGCTCGAGCTTCATGGCGGGCTGGTCGCGCCGCGCCGGGCGCCGCTCACGGCTCGGCGACCACCAGCGCGAGCGCGAAGCCATCGTAGCCCTTGGCACCGACGGTCTGGATCTCGGTGGCGCTGACGCGCGGCTCGCGCGCCATCAGCTCGTTCAAGCGGCGTACGCCGAGGATGTTGGGATCGGCGCTCGCGGCGTTCACCACGCCACCGTCGCGAATCACGTTGTCGACGAGGATCACGCTTCCCACCCGCGACAGCTTCACCGCCCAGGCGAAATACTCGGGATTGCCGGGCTTGTCGGCGTCGATGAAGATCAGATCGAACGGCCCGCCGGGTTCGGCGGCGAGCCTCGGCAGCGTTTGCAGCGCTGGCCCGAGGCGCAGCTCGACGCGATCGGCGACGCCGGCGCGGGCGAAATTGGAGCGCGCCACCTCGGCGTGCCTGGGATCGATCTCGAGCGTGACCAGCCGGCCGCCGGGCACCAGCGCCCGCGCCATCCAGATGGTGCTGTAGCCGCCGAGCGTTCCCACTTCGAGAATCCGCCGCGCGCCGATCATGCGAGCGAACAGGTGGAGCAGCTTTCCCTGATTGGGCGTGACCTGGATGTCGGGGAGTCCCGCTTTGGCGCTGGCCTCGAGCGCGGCCGTGAGGGCCGGATCGGGCGGCGCCAGCAGTCCATTGATGTATTGGTCGACGTCGCCCCACAGCTTGTCTTTCACCTCAGCCACGCAAGCCTCCCGGCGATGCGGCGTTCGGGCCGCGATGATTGAGCCACCAGTAGAGCGGCAGGCTGAAACCGAGCCCGCCGGCCAGCGACAGCAGAACGAACCACGGCCAGCCCACCTTGCCGATCGGCCGGCGCGCGAAGTACACGGCGAGCAGGGCCATGGCCATGAACATGTCGAGGACGAACGAGAGCGCGAGCTTGTCGGAGAGCGCCGGCCCCCAGCCGTGGAACTCGCGCGTCAGCCAATAGAGAAAAATGCCGTTGGGAACCAGGAATCCGAACAGCGCCACGAGCAGCAGCCACACGGCTCAATCCTCCCCTCGCGTCCATTCGCGCTCCAGCAGGCCGAACAATAGCGCGTCCTGCGTCTCCCCTCCCACGCGCCAGCGCTCGCGCATCAGTCCCTCGCGGCGAAACCCCTGGCGTTCGAGCGCGCGGATCGAGCGCGCGTTGCGCGGATCGGTGTCGGCCTCGAGGCGATGAAGCCCAAGCCGCTCGAACGCGAAGCCGATCAGCACCGCCAGCGCCTCGGTGGCGTAGCCCTGGCCCCAGGCATGGCGGCCGAGCGCGTAGCCGATCTCGGCCCGGCGCTGCTCGGTGTTGAGATGGAACAGCGTGCAGGTGCCGATCACGTCGCGTTCCGCCTTTCGCGCGATGCCCCACTGAAAGAGCCGGCGCTCGCGAAAGTGGACCTGGATGTCGAGGATCAGCCGCAGCGCTTCTTCCGGGCGCTCGAGCGGCAGCGAGCTCCAGTAGCGCATCACTTCGGGATCGCTGAAGACGTTGAAGATCGCCTGCGTGTCGCGCGGCTGGAGCGCGCGCAGCTCGAGGCGCGGACCGGCCAGCACCGGCAGATGCCGGCCCCAGCGGAATCGCGTCACGCGCGGCGCGGCGCGCCTCCGCGAATCGCGTCCGGCGGCAGCACCGCGTGGACGCCCACCACCTGATTGACCACCTGGGTGACGCGCAGGTCCACCGCCACGCTGGCCAGCGCCAGCGCGTCCTTGCGCGAGACGCCAAACCGCGCGCCGATCACATGCACCATGGCGTCGAGCGCGTCGCCCGCGGCGTCGTCGAGCGTCGCGCCGAAGCCCAGGGTGACGGTACCGGCCGGCGTCTCGGCCATGGGCAGGCGAAGCCCGAGATCGTCACGCAGTGCGAAGGTCAGCTCGACGCGGCGCATCGGGCACTCGATGGCGAGCCCCGAGACCTCGCCGTCGCCCTGGGTGGCGTGCCCGTCGCCCACCGAGAACAGCGCGTCGTTCACCGCGATCGGAAGGAACAGGGTGCTCCCCGCCACCAGCTCCTTGCAGTCGATGTTGCCGCCGCTCGCGCGCGGCGGAATCGTCGAGTGAACGCCGCGCTCTGCCGGAGCCAGGCCCATCACGCCCATGAACGGTCGCAACGAGACTTCGTGGCCATGCTGATCGCGCGCGACTTTGCGCGCCGCATCGATCGTCCAGATCAGCCAGTGTCCCGCGCCGTCGGCGACGCCGAGCCGATCGTTGATCGGGCTCTTCCAGCCGCCCGAGCGGGTCCAGCCCCAGGCTTCGGGCTCGATCGCGTCCATCCGGATCTCGAGGGCCATCCCCGGCCGCGCGCCGCGAATCGCGAGCGGGCCGCACAGCGCGTGGCCGGCGTCGAGCTTGTCGTCGCGCGGCTCGAGCATCCGCGGGCTCGAGCCATCGAGACGCGGCGGCTCGAGCCGCCAGCCGGCATCGAGCGTGCGGAAGCGCACCGTGTCGCCGGGCTCGATGGTCAGAATCGGCGGCAGGGCGGCGGAGAAATGTCCGTGAAGATGTGCGCGCGTCGGCTCGATCGAGTGGGTCGCCATGGCGGGAAGCTGCCATGCCCGACGATCGCCGACAAGCCAGCGCCGGCGCCAGCGCCGCTAGAACTTCCACTCGCCGGCGAGCAGGCGCGGCACCAGCGGTTCGAAGATGCGGTAGCTCGCTCCCCAGAGCCGATGAGCGCCGACACGAAGGAATTCGATGCGCTGCGGGCCGGGCCAGGTGGGGAAGGTCTCGATCGCGGCCCCGCGGGACTCGGGGCGGGCCAGGGTCTCGATCTCGATCTCGAGCACCTCCGCCACCTCGCGCGGCTCGGGCTTCCAGCTCGAAGGCCGCGTGATGCGCGCGAGGAACGGCTCGATACGGTAGCCCGAGGTGCGGGTCGCGATCGGCGGCAAGGTGGCGATCACTTCGACGTTGGCGCGGGCCAGCCCGATTTCCTCCTCGGCTTCGCGCAGCGCGGTATCGAGCGCGTCGACGTCACCCGGCGCGCGCGTGCCGCCGGGAAACGCGAGCTGACCGCCGTGCAGGCCGCCGGGCGCGCGGCGCACCAGCACGACGCGCAGGACGGCGTCGCGATCGCGGAACACCGGCACCAGCACCGCCGATTCCCGGCGTTGCGGCTCGGACCCGGCGGATTCCGGTCGCGACTGCGCTTCAGTCATTCCTTAAGCCCGCCTGGCCCGCGAACCTTCGTAGCGCTTCACATAGGCGTCGACGGGCATCGCGGCGATGATCTCGCCAATCACGTCGAGCGGCAGATCCTCGAGCTGGCTGAAACGCAGGCAGGCCTTGCCCATGTCGAGCTTCTTCCCCCTGCGCTTGAAATGCTCGCGAAGCCGGGCCATCAGTTTCGGGTCCGCGTACCTCCACGTCATGTAGAGCGCGTAATTGTGCTTCTGCGCCGCCAGCGCCGCGTACAGGAGCGGCAGGCCATTGTGGGTCTCGGAAAATCGGTTGAGCGGGACCTCGTAGGCGATCATTCCCCAGCTCATCCCCTCGCGATAGCCCCTGGGGAGGTTCGCGACCACGCTCTTGCGCACCGCCGAGATCACCGCGCGCCGATCGGCGGGAAGCTCGTTCAGGTACGCGGCGACCGTCGTGGCCTTGCTCTTCACGATGCGAGTCTCCGGTTGAGACGGTGGGTGCCGCTGGCGTGCTTCGCCATGCGCTGGAACCAGAGTCGGGAGAATAGCAAGCCTGAAGCGCCCGCGGTTTTCACGGGTGGATGGGCTTCAGTGATCCGCGACAACGGCCGAAAACATGCGCGGTCTCTTCCCTTCTCCGTGGAGTCACGAGCCGATGCCTGCGAGCTCGCGCAAGGAGTCGATCGTGCCGGCGGCCGGCGGGCCTCACACCGGCTGGGTGGTCGCGACGCCCGCGACCCTGATTCCGCTGGTCGCGATCGGCGCGGTGGTGGTGCTGGCGCTTCCGACCGCGCTCGAGCTCGCGCTGCCGCGGCTCGGGCTCGATCGCCGCGATCAGATCCTGCTCGCCGGGTGCGCGCTGTGGGTGGTGGCCGCGGGGCTGGTCCTCGCCGTGTCGATCGTCCGCTTCCGCGCGCGCCAGGCGCAGCCCTCGGCGTCGACATCGAGCTCCGGCGCCTCGTCCTCCGGTCTCACCGTGATCGAGCCGCCCCCGCCCGGCGGCGCGAGCGCCGCACCAGCGCACGAGTCCGGTGCCGGTGTCGCGGGCGCCGGCGCAGGGGCGCAGCCCGGCGGCCCCGCGAACCGCTACCGGATCCTCCGCGAGCTCGGCCGCGGTGGCATGGGCGTGGTCTATCACGCGCTCGACACCGTGCTCCAGCGCGAGGTCGCGCTCAAGGAGCTGCCGCTCCACCTCGGCGGTCGCAGCGACATCGCCAGCCGCTTCCGCCAGGAGGCGCGCGTGGTCGCAAAGCTCAGCCACCCCCACATCGTGCAGGTGCACGACCTGATCGAGGACGGCGGCCGGTTGTGGATCGCGCTGGAGCTCGTGCGGGGCGGCACACTCGCCGGCACGATGCGCCACGCCGGAGGCTCACTCGGCTGGCCCGAGGCGGCGCGCATCGGGCTCCAGATCACCGAGGGGCTCGGCTTCGCGCACGCGCAGGGCGTGATCCATCGCGACATCAAGCCGATGAACGTGCTGCTCACCGACGCGCGGCCGCCGGTCGCCAAGCTCACCGACTTCGGGCTCGCGCGCCTGGCGGAATCGTCGGAGCACACCCAGCCCGGCTCGCTCCTTGGCTCGGCGTACTACATGAGTCCGGAGCAGGTCGCCGGGAAGCCGGCCGACGCGCGCTCGGACCTCTACGCGCTCGGCGTCACGTTCTTCGAGATGCTCACCGGCCGGGTGCCCTTCGACGGCGAGTTCGCGGCGGTGCTCGCGCGCCACGCGAGCGAGCCGGCGCCCGACGTGCGCACGATCACTCCGGGCGTGCCGCCGGAGCTGGCGAGCCTGGTGGCCTCCCTGCTCGCCAAGCCAGCCGAGGATCGCCCTCAGAGCGCCGACCATGTCGTAATCGCGCTCCGCGCGCTGGCTGCCGGGCGTGACGAGCCACGTCAGGCGGCGTGACGCTGCTTCCCGATCGAGGGTCTCAGCGGGCGCGCTCCACGAGATCCCATTTGTTCCCGTAGAGGTCGAAGAATACTGCGACCGTGCCGTAGGGCTCGTGGCGCGGCTCCTCTGCGAAGCGGACGCCCCTCGACCGGAGATGCGCGTAGTCGGCCTCGAAGTCCGGAGTCTCGAGGAAGAAGGCGACGCGGCCGCCGGTCTGGTTTCCCACCCTCGACGACTGCTCGGGGCTCACCGCCCGCGCCAGCAACAGCGAGGCGCCCGTCGGCCCCGCGGGCGCCATCACCACCCAGCGCTTGCCACCCTCGAGCGGGCGATCCTCGACCCGCGTGAAGCGGAGCGCGTCCCGAAAGAACTCGATCGCCTCGTCGTAATCGCGAACCACCAGCGTCACCAGCGCCAGCGAGCTCAACGCGGCCTCACGAGCTACTGATTCATGCTCTCGAGGAACTTCTTGTTGGTCTTGGTGTCGCTCATCTTGCCGATCAGGAATTCCATCGCCTCGACCGGATTCAGCTCGTTCAGGAACTTGCGCAGGATCCAAACGCGCGACAGCGTTTCGGGCGTCATCAGCAGCTCTTCCTTGCGGGTGCCCGACTTGTTGATGTCGATGGCCGGGAAGATGCGCTTGTCCGAGATCTTGCGATCCAGTACCAGCTCGGAGTTCCCGGTGCCCTTGAATTCCTCGAAGATCACTTCGTCCATGCGCGAGCCGGTCTCGATCAGCGCCGTGGCGATGATGGTGAGCGAGCCGCCATCCTCGACGTTGCGCGCCGAGCCGAAGAAGCGCTTGGGCCGCTGCAGGGCGTTGGCATCGACGCCGCCCGACAGGATCTTGCCCGAGTGCGGCACCACGGTGTTGTGGGCGCGCGCCAGGCGGGTGATCGAGTCCAGCAGGATCACCACGTCACGCTTGTGCTCCACCAGCCGCTTGGCCTTCTCGATCACCATGTCGGCCACCTGAACGTGGCGCTCGGCCGGCTCGTCGAAGGTGCTCGACACCACTTCGCCCTTCACGGTCCGCTGCATGTCGGTGACTTCCTCGGGGCGCTCGTCGATCAAGAGCACGATGAGCATCACCTCGGGATGGTTCTCGGTGACGGCGTTGGCGATCTTCTGGAGCAGGATGGTCTTGCCGGCCTTGGGCGGCGAGGTGATCAGCGCGCGCTGGCCCTTTCCGAACGGACACAGCAGGTCGATGATCCGCGTCTCGATGCAGCGGTCCTTGGTCTCGAGATTGAGTTTCTCGAGCGGATAGAGCGGCGTGAGATTGTCGAACAGGATCTTGTCTTTGCCGATCTCCGGACTCTCGAAGTTGACCGCTTCGACGCGCAGCAGGGCGAAGTAGCGCTCGCCTTCCTTGGGCGGGCGCACCTGGCCCGACACCGTGTCGCCGGTGTGCAGGTCGAAGCGCTTGATCTGCGACGGCGAAACATAGATGTCGTCGGGGCCCGGCAGATAGTTGTAGGTCGGTGAACGCAGGAATCCGTAGCCCTCGGGCAGGATCTCGAGCACGCCTTCCGCGAAGATCAGACCGTTCTTCTCGGTCTGCGCTTCGAGGATCTTGAAGATCAGCTCCTGCTTGCGCAGGCCGCTGGTGCCGACGACCCCCAGCTCCTGGCAGAGGTGAAGCAGCTCGGCCATGGTCTTCCCCTTGAGCTGGGTCAGTTCCATGGTCTGGATGTTGGCGGCGGGCGGTGCGGTGACAGGCGCGGCGGTCGGGGTAGCCTCTGTGTCCATGTAGTCTCGCCTCGAGAGTGGTGGCGTTGCCGCCGTGCGTCGCGCCGAAGGCGTGCGATCGGTCGGTTGGGCCGTGGATGCGAGCCTTTCAGACTCGCGGGCCGGGGGTTCTGGAACGGGTTCTACGTGCGGCGTTGGCTTTCTTAAGGGAATCGAACGCCCGCCGGGGTCGCTACGTTCGGGCCCGGGATGGGCCCTCGGGATCGCGCCCGCGGCACGGCGAAAGCACGGGTGGGGTTGCGACGAAACGAAGCTTAGGAGCGGCCGAAGGTGAAGTCAAGCACCGCGCACCGGCTCCATCCACCAGTGTCGGACGATCCGTCGCGAGCTTGAGTGCACTCCGAGTCGGGTGAGCCGGCGCGGCGCTTCCGCGCTCGTCTCTTGGAATCGGGCGCTCGGCGCGAGGGCCATCTCCGAGTCCGGCGTCCTCTGCTTAAATGACCACATTGTCGGTTTGGTCATTTATCTGGAGTGCCCGATGGCCCGCCCGCCCGACCCCGAAATGCGCCCCCGCATCCTCGATGCGGCCGACCGGCTGCTCGCGCGGCACGGCTTTCGGCGCATGACCGTCGAGGCGCTCGCCACCGAGGCGGCGATCGGGAAGGGCTCGGTCTATCTCCACTTCGACAGCAAGGAGGACGTGGCGCTGTCGTGCATCGACCGGATGGCGGCGCGCGTGGTGGAGCGACTCGAGGCGATCGCATCGGGCCGCGCCCCGGTGGTCCAGCGTCTGCGCGAGATGCTGCGCGTGCGGGTGCTCGACCGCTTCGACTACGCCCGCCGGCACGCGCCGAGCATCGACCAGAAACTGGCGGTCATGCGCCAGTCGATGCTCGAGCGTCGTGCGGTTCATTTCGCCAGAGAGGCGGCGGTGCTCGCCCGGGTGGTCGAAGCGGGACGCCGCGACGGCAGCCTCGCCGCGCGCGACCCCTCGAGCGCCGGAATGGCGCTGGTCATCGCCACCAACGCGCTGCTTCCCTACAGCCTGAGCGTTCGCGAGCTCGGACGCCGCGACGCCCTCGCCGGTCAGACCGACGCCGTCATCGACCTGTTGCTGGCCGGACTCGTGGCCCACGGCCCGGGCCCGGTCGAGTCCCGACCCAACCCCCGGAGGAATCCATGAACCTGCGCCTGGCATTTGGCGCGATCGCGGCGCTGCTGATCGCGCTCCCGGTGTCCGCCCAGATGATGGGCGGAGGCCCCGACGACCCCGATACCCCGCTCGACGCGCGCACCCGGGCCGCGGTGGTCGAATCGCTCGCCGTCGCGGTGCAGAGCCGCTACGTGTTCGCCGACAAGGGCGCGGCGCTGGCCAGGAACCTGCGGCAGCGCCTGGCCCGCCACGAATACGACCGGATCACGAGCTCGAAGGAGTTCGCGGACTCGCTCCTCGCGCACATGCAGGCGCTCACCCACGACCGGCACATGCGCGTCCACTACCGTTACCGCCCCTTCCCCGCCGACCTCCACGACGAGAAGACACCCGACGAAGCCGAGCGCCGCCACATGCTCGAATCCGAGCGACTGCTGAATTTCGGCTTCGAGCGGGTCCAGCGGCTGGCGGGCAACGTCGGATACCTCGACCTGCGCATGTTCTCGGGGATGCCCGAAGCGCAGGCCACCGCGGTCGCGGCCATGAATCTGCTCGCGAACTGTGACGCGGTGATCATCGATCTTCGCCGCAACGGCGGTGGCGATCCCGACATGCTCCAGACCCTGCTCACCTATTTCGTCGCCCCCGGCGATCGCCTGCACATCAACGATTTCTACCTCCGCGACGGCAACGTCACCGAGCAATCCTGGTCGGCGGCCCAGGTGCCGGGCCCGCGCCTCAACGGCAGGCCGCTCTACGTGCTGATCAGCAATCTCACCGGGTCGTGTGCCGAGGAATTCGCCTACGACGTGCAGACCCACAAGCTCGGCACCCTGTATGGCGCGACCAGCGCGGGCGGTGCGAATCCGGGCGGACTGTTCCGGCTCAGCGATCACTTCGCGGCGTTCATCGCGACCGGGCGGGCCATCAACCCGGTCACCAAGACCAATTGGGAGGGAGTCGGGGTCAAGCCCGACCATGACGTCGCTCCCGGCTCGGCGCTCCGCGAAGCGCACGTCGCCGCGGTCCAGCAGCTGCTCGACGCCGCCCAGGACGACGAGCGGCGCCACATTCTGCAGAGCTCGCTGGAGCGGGCGCGCACGACCCCGGTCGACGCCGACGAGGAGTTCGTGCGCGCGCCGCGGCGGCGGGTCGCGAACTAGGAGCGCGAGGGCGCCGCCAGTCGGCGCGCCGACCCGACTCAAGCCGAACGGGCGCGGCGCATGTTCCCATACCACTCGAGCGCGGCGCCCGACGGCGCTCTTCGGCGATCGGCTCCTCGCGCAGCGGCGCCGTTTCCCGTTGCAAAGCGGGCTCGCCCGGCGTGCGCTTCGCAGTCGCGGCGCGGGTGATTTGGCGCATCTCGGCCGGGACTCGGGCGGCCGCGAAGCATTTCAAGGGCTTCGAGCGCCGTCCGGGCGAGCTCTCCGTGGCACGTGGGTTGCGCTTCTCCGGGATCGGCGGGGACGCCGGGAGTCGCGTCCCACCATCCGAGCCTGCCATCTCCAGCGCGCGGCCTCTGCCCCCGCCATCCAATCACCACCACGACGCCCCGGCCCCGCAGCCGGGGCTCGGTGCTTTGCGGCACTTGGCCCTTGACTTGATTCGGTATTTTTACAATGATCGAATTATGAAATCGAGAACGACGACGCCCCGCGCCGCCCCCGTCCAGACCGCCCGCTACGCCGACATGTTCGCGGCTCTGGGGATCGAGATCCGCCTTCAAATCCTCCGATTGCTGCTTACCGCCCACCCCGAAGGCATGGTGGTCGGCGAGATCCAGTCGGAGCTGAATATCCCCGCCTCGACGCTCTCCCACCACCTCGAGAAGCTCAAGGGCGAGGGGCTGGCGAGCGTCCAACGCGAAAGCACGTTTCTGCGCTACACGGCGAACACCGCCGCGCTGCAGGAACTCCTCGGATTCCTGTTCGCGGAGTGCTGCTCGAGAAGCAAAGCGGTCAGCGCAGATGCCGTGATCCAGTTGTGTGAAATCGGGCCAAAGAGGAGAGGTTCATGAGCGAGTCGTTGAAGGAAGTCGTTCGCGAGAAGTATGGCGAAGCCGCGAAGCGCGCGGTTCGCGGCGAGAAGAGCTCGTGCTGTGGAAGCAGCGCGGGCGACTCGAGCTGCTGTGGTACCGGCGAGAGTTCCTGCGGCGACCCGATCACGTCGAATCTGTACGACGAGCTCGAAAGGGGGCTTCTGCCCGAGAACGCGGTGCGCGCATCGCTCGGCTGCGGCAATCCCGCCGCGCTCGCCGAGCTGCGTGCCGGCGAAATCGTGCTGGATCTCGGCTCCGGCGGCGGAATCGACGTGCTGCTGTCCGCCCGGCGCGTGGGTCCGACCGGCAAGGCGTACGGCCTCGACATGACCGACGAGATGCTGGCGCTCGCACGCAGGAATCAGACGGAGTCCGGCGCGACCAACGTCGAGTTCCTCAAGGGCGAGATCGAAGCCATCCCGCTCCCCGACGCGTCGGTGGACGTGATCATCTCGAATTGCGTGATCAACCTCTCGGGCGACAAGGATCGCGTGCTCGCCGAGGCCTTCCGCGTCCTGAAGCCCGGCGGGCGACTGGCGGTGTCCGACGTGGTGGTGCGCGGCGCGGTTCCGGACGTGATCCGAAAGAGCGTCGAGCTGTGGGTCGGGTGCGTGGCGGGCGCGCTCGAAGCATCGGACTACGTCGCGAAGCTCGAGCGCGCGGGATTCGTGGCCGTGAGCCTTCAGCCGACGCGGGTCTACGATCTTCACGACGCGCGAGAGCTTCTCTCCGCCCAGGGCCTGGATGCCGATGCGGTCGCGCGTCAGGTCGAGGGACAGTTCATGAGCGCGTTCGTTCGAGCGACCAGGCCGCTGCCGTCGTGAGTGGGCTCGCGGAAGGCAAGGGCGATGGAATCCGCGAGGTCGAGATGGGTCTGCCGATGGTCCTGATACTCTGCACCGGCAACTCGGCGCGCAGCCAGATGGCCGAGGGGCTGCTTCGCACCCGAGCCGGTGACCGGTTCGAGGTTGCGAGCGCGGGCACCGAACCCGCCGCGCGAGTGCATCCGATGGCGATCGAGGTCATGCGCGAGGTCGGCATCGACCTCGGCGGGGCGCAACCCAAGGACATCGCGAGATTCCTCGGCCAGGCGCCGGTCCGGCACCTGATCATCGTCTGCCATGACGCCGAAGGCCGCTGCCCGAGCGTGTGGCCGGGAGCGATCTCACGCGTTCACTGGCCGATCGAGGATCCGGCGGCCTTCCGCGGCGACCCCGATTCGACGCGCGCGAAATTCCGTGAGGTGCGCGAGGAGCTGTCTCGGCGGCTCGATCAATGGCTGGCTGAGCACTCCACGACCACCGCGGTCCGGGGCTAGAGCGGCTTCCGCACCACCGGCACCAGGACGTGCACCAGCGCCGGATCGGTGGTGCACCAGTCGGGCACCGACTCGGGCGCGAGCAGCGCGCGTACCGTGTCCCGCCGGCCGTCGATGCGCACCGTCGGCATCTCGAGGCTGTCGAGATCGGCCAGCACCTTGGCCGGACCGGTCACCAGAACCCGCGGCGGAATCAGGATCACCGTGCCGTCCCACGCGTCCCCGGACGCCGGCGCTCCGTCCACGCGCCCGGCGAGCGGCACCATCTTCTTCGCGCGATGATCGATCTGGACCTGAAGCATGCGCGGCCCGATCAGCCGCTCGACCGTGACGCCGCTGCTGTTCGAGATCGGCAGGTCGGTCTCGGCGATCGCGCGCTCGAAGCGGCCGGCGCCCACGCCCGCCAGCGACACGCGCAGTCGCGGCTCGGTGAGCCTCAGGCGGATGAGCTGCTTGCCGGTCCCGCGCAGCTCGGCCTGCACCACCGACGGCATCGGCCCCGACAGCGACAGCGTGTCGGCCAGGCCGTCGAGCTGGATCGGGAACGAAACCACCAGCGTGGCCGGCCGCTCGGTATAGGCGTTGAGATAGATCAGCACCGCGATCAGCAGCGCGATCAGCTTGAGACCGAGGTTGTCGAACAGCAGTCCGCGCAAGGTGGTCATGATTTCGAGCCTTCCGATCCGCCCGCGGCGTCGGAATCCTCTTCGCCCGCCTCTTCCGCACCGCCCTCGCCAGGCGTGCGCAGGCCGTGGTGCTCCATGCGAGAGTAAAGAGTCCGCCGCGAGATATCGAGCAGACGTGCGGCCTGGCTCTTGTTGCCGCGCGCCATCGCCAGCGCCTGGACGATGAGCTGTCGCTCGAGCTCCTCGAGCGACAGACCCTCGGGCGGGATGGTCGGCACCCAGGGCGGCGCTCCGACCGCTGCGCCGGCCCGCGCCGAGCCCAGCAGCTCGGGACGTGCGAACGAAAGGTGCTCCAGGCCGATCGGATCGGATCCGGCCAGAATCATGGCGCGCTCCAGCGTGTGCTCGACCTCGCGCACGTTGCCCGGCCACGTGTAACGCTCGAGCGCCTGCATCGCGGCTGACGTCACCTTGTCGGCCGTGGCGCCGTGACGCTCGAGGACGTACGCGACCAGGGCCGGCACGTCGCCCGGCCGCTCGCGCAGTGGCGGCAACGCGATCGGGAAGACGTTCAGGCGGAAGAACAGATCCTCGCGAAACGTCCGTGCACGCACCATCTCCTCGAGATCGCGGTTGGTGGCGGCGATGATGCGCACGTCCACCGCGACGTTCTGATTGCCGCCCACGCGCGTGAACGATTTCTCTTCGATCACCTGGAGCAGCTTGACCTGCAGCGGCAGCGGCAGCTCGCCGATTTCGTCGAGGAAGATGGTGCCCTTGCTGGCGTCCTCGAAGCGGCCGGGCTTCTGCCGCACCGCGCCGGTGAAGGCGCCGCGCTCGTGTCCGAACAGCTCGCTCTCGAGCAGGTTTTCGGGCAGCGCGCCGCAGTTCACCTTGACCCACGGTCCGCCGGCGCGGCGGCTGCTGACGTGGATGAGGCGCGCGAACAGGTCCTTGCCGGTGCCGCTCTCGCCGCGCAGCAGCACCGTCGAGTCGGTGGCCGCCACGCGTTTCGCCAGCTCGAGCGCCTGGCGGGTGCGCGGCGCGCTCCCGATCACGGTGGCCGCGCCCTGGCGCAGGCTCTCGACGGTGTCGCTCAGGGTGCGATTCTCGGTGACCAGGTTCCGCTCGCGCGCCACCCGGCGCAGGATGGTCTTGATCTCCTCGCGGAACTCGCCTTCCTTGTCGACGTAGCCGGTGGCCCCCTCGTTCTGCGCGCGCCGCGCGATCTCGCGTGTGTCATAGGCGGTCATCAGCACGACCGAGGTCTGCGGCCAGCGCTGTTTGAGCGCGGCGAGGAGCTGAAGTCCGTCGAGATCCTTCATGCGCAGATCGGTCACCACCGCGTCGAAGGGCGTGGACTCCTGCTTCTTGAGCGCATCGCGGCTGCCGCCGGTGAACTCGACGTCGTGGCCGTCGTCGCGGAGCGCGAGCGCGGTCAGCTCGGCGTTGCGGATCTCGTCGTCCACCACCAGCACTCTCACGACGGCTTCCCTCCCGTCGGCTCGGCGACGGCGCCGCTGCGCCGCGGCAACCGCACCACGCAGGTCGTGCCGCGTCCCGCCGTGCTCTCGAGCTGCAGCGAGCCGCCGGCCGATTCCACCAGCCGGCGCGTCAGGAACAGGCCGAGCCCGGTGCCCTGAGCGCGCGTCGTGACAAACGGATTGCCGAGCCGGGCGAGCACCTCGGCGGGAATCCCCGGGCCGGTGTCGGCGATGCGCACCTCGATCTTCCCTCCACGCTCGGCGGCGCCGACGGTGAGTGCGCCGCCTTCGTTCATGGCTTCGATCGCGTTCAGGATCAGGTTCAAATAGACCTGTTTCAGGGACTCGTTGTCGAGGCGCACCGGAGCCGCGGCGGGAGCGGCCTCGCGGCGGAGCGTCACGTTGCGCGCCGCGAACTCGCCCTCGAGCAGCGCCAGGGTCGCGTTGAGCGCGGTGATGGCGTCGCCCTCTCCCTCGAGCGAGTCCTCGGCGCGCGCGAATTGCAGGTAGCGGCCCACCGTGCGCGACAGGCGATCGCTCTCCTCCACCACGAAGCCCGCCATGCGCTGGGCGTCGGGGGCCAGCTTCGAGAGGCGCTCCGCCGAGCCGCGAATGATCGCGAGCGGATTCTTGATCTCGTGCGCGAGCGTCGCGGTGAGCCGGCCCATGGCGGCGAGGTTCTCGGCGCGAGAGAGCCGCCGTTCGAGCCGCTGCGACGACCAGGCGAGCCGCAGGAACAGCGCGGCCAGCACGCTCAGCGCCAGCACCACGATCGTGGTGCGAAGCTGGAAGTCGCGCTCGAGGCCCGCCAGCACCGGCCCGTAGTCGGGCTCGGCCTCGACCGCGACCACGCCCACCGGCGCACCCCCGGCGCCGAAGATCGGCGCGAACCCGGCGCGGAGCGTAAGCCCATTCGCCACGTAGGGACGCGACACCGCCGCCTTCCCCGCCAGCGCGCTCCCGATTTCGTTGAAGGCGAGCGTGTCGAGCGGGGTGCGCGCGCCCTGCAACTCGTCGCTGCGGCAGTCGAAGATCACCACCCGATCGCTGCCGATCACGCTGGCATTGGCGAGCCCGGAGGTCTGCTGGATGCCGAACACCACGAACTGCAACTCGGCGAAGCCGCGGGCCTCCTCGCCGTAGGTGCGCACGTCCTTGAGGTCGTCGGATTTGATTTGCGAGGCGATGGTGTTGGCGACGTTCTCGAGCCGGTGCTCGTATTCGGTCTCGAGGGCGTGGCGAACGCGCTGGTAGGACACCCACGACTGCGCGGCCATGGCCAGCACGCCGGCCACCACGAACAACAGGGTGCCGATGAAGGTGCGCTGCAGTGCTCCTCCGCTGCGGATGGGCCCGGCGGGTACTCGGCGCCGACAGGCGCCGCGCGAATCTAGGAAGCGATCCATGCAGTGTCAACGCGGGCTCCGCGGGATTGCCCCACCCGCCCGCGCCGACTAGTCTCGGTGGCGACTCTGCCCAGCTCTCGAACCCGTGAAGGGCGCGCCCCGGCGCGCCACCAGGAGCCGCCGATGGGGATCGAACCACGCCAGGATCTGCCGCTCGATCTCGTCGTGATCGCCGATCTCGGCTCGGACGGACAGAGCGAGCTGTGGGGCCGGGTCCGGCGGCTCGAGAACGACGGTCTGCCCGCGCTGATGCTCGAGGCGCGGCCGGGCGTGACGCTGGAATCCTCCGGCGCGCCATTGCGGCTGGAGTTCGGCGACCTGCGCGCGTTCCGGCCCGAGGCGGTCGCCCCGCAGCTCCCCGAAGCGCGCGCCCTGCTCGAGCTGCGCCGAAGACTCACTCAACGCGGAGTCTCGAGCGACGACCTCGGCCAGATCGTGCGCGAGCTGCCGGACGGATCGCCGCTCCGGCAGGCGCTGTCGAGCGCGCTCGCGGAACGCCCGGCCGACGCTCCGAAGGCGCATGCGCCGCCCGCGCCCGCTGCTCCTCCCCCGGCGGCGCCCGCCACGAGCGGCGATCTCGAGGCGCTGTTCCGGATGGTGGAGGTTGGCGACGGCGCCGAGCAGACAAGCGCCGCGCCCGAGGCCGCCTCGAGCGGGCGCGCGCTCGACCGCCTGGTGCGCCTGCTCGGGATCGGCGGTGCGGGTGCGCGGGTCGCCACCGCGACGCAGCAGGGGCTCGCCGGCGCCGTGGACGAAGCGCTGGCCGAAACACTGCGTCCCGCGCTCCATGATCCACGGTTCCAGGCGCTCGAACAGACCTGGATGGGGCTCCGCTTCCTGATGCGTCGGATCGATCACCGCTCGGGGATCCGGGTGTTCGTTCTGCCGGCGCGACGGGAATCGTCGGGCAGGCTCGCGCGTGAGGCCCTCGTGCCGTTCGCCGAAGAGCAACGGCGCGATGCGCGCGTGGTGCTCGCGATCGCCGACTTCGATTTCGGCGCCGAATCCGACCTCTCGCTGGCCGCCGATCTCGCCGCCGCGGGCGCATCGGCCCGCACGCCGGTCGTGGCCGGGGTCGATCCCGCGCTGCTCGGCCTCACCTCGCTTGCCGAGCTCTCGCGGATCGAAGATCTCGCAACGCTCCTCGGCGACTCATCGCACTCGGCCTGGAACGCCCTGCGCGATCGCGACGCCTCGCGCTGGCTGGCGCTCGCCGCCAATCGCTTCCTGCTGCGGCAACCGTACGGGAGGGAGCACGACGCGGTGAAGGGGTTCGCCTTCGAGGAGAACCCCTCACCGGCGGTAGCCCGATATCTGTGGGGCCGCGCGTCGTGGCTGCTGGCCGAACGCGTGGCGGCGAGCTTCGCTCGCTGCGGCTGGGGCGTACGCCTCTCGGGGCAGAACGAAGAATCGCGCGTCGCCGATCTGCACGTGTGGATGGCGCCGGCGCGCGGGGGTGAGACCGCGCCCGCGCCGCTCGAGGCGTTGCTCGCCGAGGCTCGCGTGGACGAACTCGTCGAGTGTGGCATCCTCCCCGCGGTCTGCCGTCGCGACGATGATTTCGCCTTCTTCGCGGCGACGCCGATGGTTCACCGCCGCGCGAAAGCGGCGCCTCACGAATCGCGCCGCGATTCGCTCGCGTTCGCGATGTTCGAGGCGCAGATCTCGGCCTGGGTCGAGCACCTCGACGCCTTCGGCCACTTCGCCTCGGACACCGAGCGCGCGGCGGCGATCGCCAGGGGGCTCGAGGTCCTGTCGGCGACGGGCGAGGGCCCCTCGATCGAGACTCGCTTCGAAGACGGCGCCCTGCACATCGCGCCCTGGCGCGACCCGCTTCGCGGCCTCCCCGAGCTGACACTCCCGTTGTCATCCCAACGCTGAGAAAGGACCCAATCGATGAAACCGCTGGGCTGGAAGATCGTGGTGGTGACGGACGTGGGCGTGGACCCGGGCGAGCGTCGGCGCGTGACGCCCGCCGAAGCCGACACCTGGCTCGCGTCGCTGAACGCCGGTGCCGACGTGCCGGCCAAGGCGGGTGGAGCCTCGGTGCGCATGCCGCTCACGAGTCCCACGGCGTTCGAGCCGCCGGCAGTGGCGGCCTGGCTGGCGGCGCAGGGCGCCCCGAATGGCGCGGACGCGGTGGACGCCGTGCTGCATCACCCGTCGTTCCAGCGCGTGGAAGCCGCCTGGCGCGGGATGAAGCTCCTGCTCGCGCAGGCCGGCGACAGGGTCGAAATCCGGCTCGCCTCGATGCCGCGCAAGAATCTCGCGGCGCGCTTCAAGGAAGTCGTGTTCCTTCCCGAGTACCACGAGGCCGAACCACCGTCGCTGATCGCGCTCGACTTCGAGTTCGGGTACAAGGGCGACGATCTCGCCACGCTCAACGAGCTGGGCTCGATGGCCAAGGTGCTGCAGGCCCCGGTGGTGGCGCAGGCTTCGGCCGGTTTCTTCGACTTCCGCTACCTGGTCCAGATCGCCACGCTCGGAGAGTTGCTGCCGCGGTTGATGGACTCGAACCATTCGGGCTGGAAGACCTTTCAAACCACCGATCCGGCGCGCTGGATCACGCTCACCATCAATCGCTGGCTGGCGCGCGCGCCCTACACCGCCGAGGCGGGCGGACACGCCGAGAAGTGCGCGGAGTCGAATCCCGACTCCTACCTGTGGGCGCGCGGCGTCTGGTTCGCGGCCGCGGCGGTGGCGCGCAGCGTCAATACCTACGGTCACGCTCTGGCGATCGCCGGCGCGCAGGGCGGCCGGTTCGACAACCTTCCGACGCGGCTCTACCCCGGCACCAAGAGCCAGCCGGCGCCGCTCGCCGCCGAGGCGCCGTTCGCCGAGATGCAGGTGATGGAGCTGATGCGGGCGGGTTTCGCGCCGATCGTGGCGCCGATGAGCCAGAATCTCGCCATGCTGGCTTCGGCGATGAGCATCTTCCGCCTCAGGCCGGCCACGCCCACCATCGAAGGGACGCTCGCCTACCAGCTGCTGGCCGGTCGCCTCGCGCAGACCTGCGCGCGCATCCTCGACTCGCTGCCGGGCGGCGACGCCAACGCCACCGCGGCATTCGTTCGCGAGCAGCTGCTCGCGTTCCTCGGGCCGCTGGCCGGCGACGCGCCGGATCAGGCGGTGCAGGTGGCGGTGCGCGAGGAAGAGATGGACGGAAAGCGCGTCCGGTTCGCCGACGTGAAGGTCGCGCCGCGGGTCATGCTCGAGGGCAAGCCCGCCGACTTCTCGTTCCTGCTGCCGCTCGGAAACTGACAGCGGGATTCACGCTCACGCGGCCCCGCCCCGGAGACCGGCTAGGACGGATCCGGCTGCTTCGAGACGTTCAGCTCCACACGGAGCTCGAACACGCTCGTGCCGGCTCGGCTGTCGTGGAACGCCAGCTTGTCGGCATCACCAATCGCCTCGAGTTTGGGGACGGAGTCGAACTTGAAGCCGAATTTCTGTGGACTGGACGCCTCCACCTTCTTGACGAGGTCCCGCATCAAGACCGGGTTCTCTCCGGGCGAGTTGTCGCCAATCGGCCCGCGGACGCTGAGCGGGTTCGGACTCGGCTCGACCATTCCGAGAGGCTCGTTCTGGTCGTTGAACAACGGGGGAAGCTTGGCGAACATCTCCCGGGCCACCGCCGACGCGATGTCGGAATCGGGCTGGTCGACATGTTTCTTCCAGTCCACGACCTCGCGTTTTCCGGCGAGCAGGTCGATGGCCTGCTGGGAAAGGTTTCCCAGGAAGTCGGTGCTGATCTTCCCGAGCCCATCGGTGATGATCTTGTCGACCCCCTGCTTCTTGGCATTCTCGAGAAGCTTTCGGAGTTCTTCTGGAGTGCGGAAGATGCCGCCGACGTGGAGGGTCCGATCCGCGTCGTTGTCTTCCTCTTCGAAGCGGCCGAAGCCATTGAAGCGGGTGGAGTGACACTCCATCTGCACGATGCCATCGTCCGGGACGAACAGCAGGAAGCCGGGCGTGCTGATGTCGATCGCGGTGCCACCCGGAACCTTCCCGAGCCCCTTGTGCACCCAGCGCCCGTTGGCGGCGAAGTTGAGCCGGACGTCGCTGTGGCCGTCGAAGTACTTGATGTCGTCGAATCTCATTTCGATCCGCTTCACCTGGTCGGCCAGCTCGCCGCTGGGATCGGCCCAGCCAAGGGAGATGCAGACTCCGTACGCGTCCTTGCCGGCATCGAACTTGGTGAGCGGGATCGTGACCTTCACCTGTTGCTGCGTCGGCTTCTTGGGATCGGGGGGTTTCAGCAGCCGCACCGAAGGGATGACCGCCTGGTCGAACTGCAGGTTGTCCGCGAACGTGCCGGCGTCCACGTCGAACGGGGCGAACTTGACGTCGATCAGCAGCGACGGCCGCAACACCAGCGTGTTCGCGTCGGTGACCGGTGAATGCCCGATCGGCCATCGGATGTCCTCGATGGGGGGCGATTCCGGCAGATCGAGGATGAACTCGTAGTCCCTGGAATTGATCTTCACCCCGCACTCGTCGTCCGCAACGTCCTGACCCTGGGCGCCGAGATTCAGGTAGCCACCCCGTTTGGTCGCGAAGAACAGGAACCGGACCGCCGCCACCGGCCGCTGGTTCTCGTCGAATTTGAAGCCCTCGTATCGGGCGGAGGCGAACGCCTTGAGCGGATGGAGCTGGGTGGGCATCAGCTCCTTGTCCTTGTCCCGGTCGTCGGGCTTCTGGTGGGTGCCGTCGTAGACCCAACGGCCGGTGGCCCAGAAGGTATCGCCGCAGCTGGGCCAGAAGGGCCAGCCGCTCTGGAACATCGGCCCTGACGCGAACAGCTTGTCGCCGATCTCGCCCGGCGTCTTGGAGAACGCGCCGAAGTCCATCAGGCACTGCATGGCCTGGTCGGGGCCCTCGTTCACATCCGTGGCGGGCGACAGCGTGTCATCGCCGGTCGGAGGATTGAGGGCATCGTCCTCCGGCTCGTCGCGCACGTTGCCCTTGCCGACCATGAAGCGGTAGCCATCGATCGGCTTGACGTCGAACGCCCAGTTGAACCAGCGGTTCCATTGCAGGAAGGGAATGCCGCGCGGGAGCTGATAGCTGCCGGTCAGCCGTCCTTCGACTTCGTTCTCCTTCGCCGTCTTCTCGAAGTCCACACGCTCCTTGGCGTTCTTGTCGACGGCGGCCTTGAGCTTCTTATCGTCCTTTTCGTCCTCGGGAACGGGCGTGAGCTGACGTTCGACAGGAACCCAGGCCGGGATGGACCGGATGAATTTCCCGAAGACCAGGCCCTCGAGCGACGAGGCGATCAGCTTGGCGATCGCGTCGTTGATCTCGTCGATCTTCTTCTGCAACGCGTCGCCCGCGGCGTTCGAGAACTGCTTGAGCAGGTTGGTGACCAGTGCCGGCAGAAAGCCCGTGAGCGCGTTCTCGACGGCCACCAGGACGCCGTTGGCCAGCAGATCCGTCAGCCCGTCCTCCTTGAAGTCCTTGAGCGACCGGGCGCCGGCCTTGCGACCGTCACCCGAGGCTGGGGCGCGATCCTTGTCGAAGTCGTCGCTGTTGATCCGGTGGAAGAGCTGGCGGTGCACCGCATCCCACGGCTTGGAGTCGTTGTCCAGGTCCTGGAGCATTCAGCGGCACCCAGCGTGGAACATGGTCCGCTCCACTAGCGCCCGGCAGGCGAGGCCGGAGTGGTGGAGCCGCTCGTGGAATTGCCCGCGGGCGGTGAGGCCGAAGCGTTCGGTGATCCCGACCCTCCCGACGAAGACGCCGAATCCTCCGATGGCACGAACTGATACACCTCCGCCAGCTTCTGGCGCGTCGGGCCATCCGCCACCCCGGTCTTGTCCAGCTTCTCATTGCGCTGAAAAGCGCTGACCGCGACCCGGGTGACGTCGTCGTCGAACTCCTCGGGCTCTCCTTTTCCGTATCCCAGGTTGAAGAGGCGTTGTTTCACCTCGAGGTCGCCGGGATCGGCGTCGCTCTTCTTCTCGACATCGATCGGCAACAGAGCGCCCGCCAGGAGCGTGAAGGAGGTGAAGTCCTTGGTGTCGCCCTGGTCGGCGGGCGGATCGACCCCCGGCGGCAGCAGAGCATCCCCGACGTCCAGTTTCAGTTCCATCGTGGTCTCTTCGTCCAGCACCGGAAGGCGAATGACGCCCTCGTCGTCGGTGCGACCGTGGACCTCCGGCGCGTCGGCGGCGTCGCCCATCGTGACGGAGAAGCGCTGGTTGCTGAACGGCCGGTCCGCCTTCCCCGAGATCGGTGGCCCGCGCAGAATGCGCAAGACCCACTGCTTGCTGATGCCTTCGCACGGGGAGTTCTGAGCGATGCCGTGGTAGAAGCGGCAGGCAAAGGTCGGCGTGCGCTGCACGGGCGGATCATCGGGGCCTTTCCCCGGCACCAGCCGAACCTGGGTGTCGAACACCTTGTCGAAGCTCAAATCGGCCTTGCGGCGCTGGTCCCCGTCGGACCAGAAGCGCCCCCTGCAGGTCGTGCCCGGATTGGGATCACGCATCGTGGGGCAGGGCCACTTCGCGGGCTTGATCTGGCTGCCCGGCTTGAAGAGGAATGCGACCACGCGGCGGTCCACCTCATTGGCGTCGTCGCGGCCCTCATTGTCCTTGGCCGCGTCGAACGCGTCCGAGCGCTTCTTCGACATCACGAAGGTGGGATTGAATTCGCCGCACCCCTGCACGTCGCCCTTGCGATTCCGATCGGCCCCGCGCGCCAGGAAATCCTCGGTCGGGCTCAACTGGAACGGCTCCTCGCCGTTCGCGCCGTCGCGCACGCACACGGTGTCCATGTACTTGGCGATGAGCGCCTTGCGTTCCGGCCGGGAGAACTTCTTGTCGGGGTCCTCGCCGGTAGCCACCGCCATTTGCGCGGTCTCGTCGCTACCCCATTGGTCTCCGCCCTTCGAGTGCGGATGGTCGAAGAGTTTCTCCCACTCGGAGACGTCGCGGATCAGCATCCCGTAGATCGCGCGGGCGCGCCGCTGGCTCAACTCGCTGTTGTACTCATCGTTTCCGACTGGATCGGCGTGGCCGAACAGGGAGAGCGGCGGCTTGGCCCCCGGCGTCGGCTTGGAGTTGCCATCGTTGGGATCGGCTGGCTTGTCCGGATCCGCCAGGGCGTCCCGCATCTTGGCAAGACGCTTCATCGACACCTTTGCTTCGGGAACGACGAACGAGTGATCGAACTTGAAGTGGGCGTCCGGCACCGTCACGCACCCGACCACGATCAAGAAATCCTTGATCGTATTGTGAGTCTTGTCCGATTCGAGCGACGGCGCCACGAAGTGAGGAAAGTCGATCTCCACGGGATGAGTGGCGGCAACGCCGTCCTGCCCGAGATCCAGCGAGATCACCTGCTTCACATTATCGTCGCCGCGATCGGCCGTCATACCCCGTGGTCCTTCTCCAGGGCCTGTTGGGTCTTCTTGCCGTTCGGGGTGGATTCGTCGATCTTCCCGTCCACCTTCAGCCCCTGTTTCTTCCGGTCGCACTGAAACTCTTCCACCGCAAATTGAAACTGCTGCGGATCGATCTTCTTGCTGAAGCCGGCAAAGTAGCCGAGGTTATTCAATCGCTCCTGCTGCCCGGATTGCTCCTTGACCGGATCGAGCGATCCGACGGCCAGTTTCACTTCGAAGGCCGGGTCGGGATCGAATTTCAGGGACACGTTCTTGTCCGTGGCCTGGATATCCATCTCGTAGATGTGATCCTGCGGCGAGACATCCACGGTCCCGGCGCTGGTCGTCGCATGCCCCGAACGGTCGATCGGGTCCTCGGACAAGTCCAGGAGCTTCACCCGCAGCTTCAGGGCCTGGCTCGTCGCCGTGAACTTCGTGCGCTGTTCGGTGGAAGCCGATTCCGTGCGGGTCTCGCGCTCCGGAATGAACACCTGGTCTCCCGGCAGGAGCACCAGGGGATTCCCGCGGAGCTTCTTCAGCTCCGAGTTATTCGGATCATCCCAGAGCGTCTTGTGGTCAGAGAATCCGAACTGGGCCGCGATGCCCGGGAGATGTTCCCCCTGCTGCACGATGTGCGTGGCCATTCCGGTCTCTCCGTCCCGTACGCCGCGTCAGCCGCGTACTCTCAGCGCGTGCTTGGGGTTCCGACGTCTCATGGAATCGGGAAATGCGAGGCTACCGGCCGCTGACTTTGGCCGTCAAGCCTGACGCTCGGAGCGCGCGTGGTGGTGGGCTGCATGGACGGCGAGACTTCCTCCCCTCAGAGATTTCTCATCTCGAAATCGACCTCGCGGACATCGTGGTCGGTCAAAGTCGCGATCGGAACCGTGCCGCGCCAGGTGAGCAGGATCTTCATGCGCTCCGGGA
>DATKAB010000139.1 GCA_035498555.1 Candidatus Sulfotelmatobacter sp. | reverse complement strand
CCGGCATCGCCGGCAATCTCGCCGGCGGCACCCACCACGCGTTTCGCGATCGGGCCGAGGGCTATTGCCTGTTCAACGATTTCGCGGTGGCGATCGCGCGCCTGCGCGAGGCGGGCGCGGCGCAGCGCCCCTTCATTGCCGATCTCGACGTCCATCAGGGAAACGGGACCGCCGCGATCTTCGAGCACGACCCAACCGTGTTCACGCTGTCGATTCACGCCGAGGCCAACTATCCGGCCAACAAGGAACGAAGCCGCATCGACGTCGGATTGCCGGCGGGCTGCGAAGACGCCGAGTACGTCGCCGCGCTCGATCGCCACCTCCCGGCGGCACTCGATCGGCATCGGCCCGACATCGTGTTCTACCAGGCCGGCGTGGATGCGCTCTCCGGCGATCGCTTCGGCCGTCTGGCGCTCAGCTTCGAGGGGCTCGCGGCCCGCGATCAGCGCGTGTTCTCATGGTGCGAGGAGCGCGGCCTTCCGATCGTGCTGACCCTGGGCGGCGGCTACGCGCGCCCGATCGAGCGCAGCGTCGAGGCCCACGCCCGCGTGTGGCGCGCGGCGCGAGCGGTGGAAGAACGTCGTGCGGCGAGAACTCCGGCCGCCGGCGCCGCGCGACCCGCCTGACCACGACGCCACCGGCGCCGCGCGACCCGCCTGATCACGACGTGGTCGGCGCCGCGCGACCCGCCTGACCACGACGCCATCGGCGCCGCGCGACCCGCCTGACCACGACGTGCTCGGCGCCGCTCACGCCGGGCACGGCGTCACGCCGCGACCGCTCGATTTCGCAGCACTTCCGCGCTTGCCCGACCCTTGCATTGAGCAGGCGGCCGCGCCCCCGCAAATCGAAAGGGGGACACGCCACATGAATCGCAACTGGACACGAATCGCTCTTCCCGTGCTGTTGCTGGCCGGCCTGGTCGCGGGCACCGCGCACGCCGCGAGCTCCAAGAACGCGCCGAGCCCGAGCAAGGGCAGGAATGCGATGCATCAGTTCACCGGGGTCGTCACCGCGCTCGACAAGCAGAGCCTCACCGTGGAGAAGTCGGGGAAGCAGCCGATGACGCGCACCTTCGTGCGCCACGACGACATGACCACGCAGGGCGAGCTCGCCAAGGACGCGCGCGTCACGGTCTACTACCGCGACGAGGGCGGGAAGTCGGTGGCGCACCGCGTGGTGGTGAAGGCCGCGGCCGAGACCGCCAGCTCGAGCTGAGACTGCCCGAGGCGGGGGGCGCCGGTTCGAGGGGAACCGGCGTACGGGAAACTCGCTGGAGGTGGGTCACGACGAACGGCTGGGCCGCGAGGCCCAGCCGTGTCGTGGTGCCAGGTTCGCGCTTCGCGATCCGAAGCGCGCGAGTGTCTTCTAGAAGAAATACCAGTTCATCGCCGCCGTGAAGTTCACGTAGTTCGACGAGATGTTGAATCCCTGGTTCTTCACGTTGACGTAGCCGTAGTCGACGGCGGGGCCGAGCGACCAGTGCGGCATCAGGCGCATTTCGTAGCCGGTGCCGACCGTGAAGCCGAAGCCGGACTGCGACGCTGAACCCGAGCTGTTGCCCGAGCTCACCGAGAAGCTCTCGTTGCCGCCACCGACGCCCGCGCGCATGAAGAAACCCTGCGACGGGTTCGGATAGTAGGTCGCGCCGGCGGTGTAGACGCTCATCGACACGGTCTGGCCGCTTTCGGTGCGCGCCCACGAGTTGCTCTCGACGCCCAGCGACAGCTGGGGCATCACCGACCAGCCGAGGCGAAGGCTGCCCACCGCGCCGCCCTGACGATCCGACGACGCCGAGAATCCGTTCCCGGAGAGCGAAGCCGCGCCGGTGCCGCCACCGATGCCGAGGCCGAGGTAGAAGCCGTTCCGCGTCTGCGGATACGGATCGGCCGAGGCGTTGAATGCCGAGGCGAGCGACGCGGCCACGATCATCGCCGCGCCAAGAACGACAAGCTTGGACGTACGCATGACGAATCCCCCACGAGAATCACACGCGCCTGGAGCCCGCCCGGATTGTGCGGCGGCGTCCGGCTCGGCTAGGCTGCATGCTTCTCTCCCAAACGGAGGGCGAAGCAGGCATGGCGAAGCCAACATGGTTTATCGGCCGAACGATGGCGCTACTTTCGTGCTTCGCGGCCGCCGGCTGGGCGGCACCTCAGCCCGCTGCCAGGCCCCGGGTTACGCCGGGCCCACGCACCATGCGCGTCGAGGACGTGATCTCGATGCGCTCGCTGAGCGACCTCACCTGGTCGGCCGACGGCCGGCGACTCGCATACGTGGTCAACGAGCCCGACACCGCCGAGGACTCGAACAATCAGGACATCTGGCTGGTGGATTTCGCGTCGGGCGGCCCGGCCCTGCGCCTGACGCGTCATCCCAAGGCCGACCTCTCGCCGACCTTCTCGCCCAGCGGCGACACACTCGCATTCGTCGCCAATCGCGGCACCGGTGATGACGCCCACTCCGCGATCTGGATGATGTCGCTGCGCGGCGGCGAGCCGTGGGCGTTCGGCTCCTACGCCGAGGGCGTGAGCGAAGTCGAGTGGTCGCCCGACGGTCGCTCGCTCGCTTACGTGATGGCCGACACGCTGGCGAAGAGCGTCAAGGACTGGCGCAGGAAGAAATGGGATCAGGTGGTCGAGGACGAGCACCTGCAGTATCCGCGGCTGTGGGTGATGGACATCGCCACCAGGAAATCGCGCTGTCTCACTTCCGGGCCGCTCTATCTGTGGAACGTGCGCTGGTCGCCGGACTCGAAGGATCTCGCCTTCATCACCAGCCCGACCGGCAAGCCCGACGACGGCAACCTCGAAGACATCGGCGTGGTTCCGGCCGAGGGCGGCGCGCTGCGAAAGCTGGGCGTGATCGGCGGCGCGTTCGCCTGGTCGCCGGACGGGCGCTGGATCGCGCTGGCCGCGAGCACCAATCGCAACGCCTACGTCGAGAAGACCGATCTGTGGGTGGCGCCCGCCGCCGGCGGTTCACCCCGCAATCTCACCGCCTCGTTCGACGAGGACGCCGACACGCCATGCTGGTCGCCGGGCGGTGACACGCTGTTCTTCCACGCGGCGCAGGGCGTTTCCACGCGGCTCGCGGCGGTGCCTCTGGCCGGCGGGCCGGTGACGCTGCTCACCGATCGCAAGGGTGAGGCGGGCGGCCCGGTCGCTGCGAAGAACGGACGTGTGGCGTGGATTCAATCGCGTCCCACCGAGCCCGCCGAAATCTGGGTCGCCGAGCGGCCCGCCGACTCCGGCCATCCGGTCACCGAGGTGAACGCTTCGGTGCGCGCGCTCGCACTCGGCGCCACCCGTACCGTGCGCTGGACCAGCAGCGATGGCGCGACGGTCGAGGGCCTTCTCGTGCGGCCGCCGGGCGCGCCCGAGAAAGCCGCCCTCAAGACCCTGGTGCTGGCGCACGGCGGACCCTATCGAGCACGCTATGCGCTTGGATTTCTCGCCGCGCAGCAGTACTACGCCGCCGGCGGCTACCAGATCTTCATGCCCAACTTTCGTTCGAGCGGCGGCTACGGCACCGCCTTCATGCTGCGCCGGCGCAGCGACTGGGGCGGGCAGGATTGGCGTGACGTCGAGGCTGGTGTCGACTACCTGGTGAAGCAGGGCCTGGCCGACGAGCGGCATCTCGGCATCTTCGGCCACTCGTACGGCGCCTATCTCACCGCCTGGGCCATCACTCAGACCCATCGCTACAGCGCCGCCGCCGTGTCCGCGGGCGCGGTGGATCTCGGCGCCCACTACGGCCAGAGCGACATCCAGAAGTACCGTGCTTACGATTTCGACGGCCCGCCCTGGATGACGCCCGAGAACTGGAAGAAAGCGTCGCCGATCACCTACATCAGCAACGCGAAAACGCCCACCCTGATCCTGGTCGGCGAAGACGATCGCCGCGTTCCCTACCCGCAGAGCCAGCAGCTCTATCGTGCGCTCACCGCGCTCAACGTGCCGACCGAGTTCGTGCACTATCCGCGCGAGGGCCACACCATGCGCGAGCCGCGGCACCGCGCCGACGAGCTGGTGCGCACGCGCGCGTGGTTCGATCGGTGGGTGAAGTAGGGTTCTACGGTTCCAGGGTCTCGGGGTCTCAGCGTCCTGGGGTTCCAGGGTCACTGGGTTGCGGGGTCCCGGGGTTCCAGGGCCTCTAGGGTCCTGGGGTCCTGGGTTCTCGAACCCATTTCCGGACCGCGCGCTCCACTCGCGACCGAAATCCCGAGTCGCTGCTGCGCTCGGCGAAATGCATCAGCGCAAACAGCGCGCGCGCCTGAGCGCGGCGGGCCGTGATCGCTCCGGAGCCTGAGGGGGCGGCACTCCAGTCAGTCGGCTTCGTGCCCGATTCCATCTTCTCGAGCAGCCACTGCGCGGCGCGCTTCTCGGCGTCCTCCAGGGAGGGTGCCGGGAAGTAGAGCACCAGGGGCTGGAGCTTCTCGAGCGCCAGCGCGTGCTCGGCCAGGGCGCCCGGAGAGTCCGCTCGGAACTGGCCGCCCTTGGATTGCGTGGCGAGCGCCGCGACCAGCAGCCTCTGCCCGGCGAGGCCGATGGTCTCGACGTGGTAGATCCCATCGCCAAGCAGGCAACAGGAAGCCGCCGACATCAGCTCGCCGGGGCGGCCGGCGCCACGCGATTCGATCGTCGCAGCGCCCGCCACCAGCGAATCGAGGGAACGGCGCAGCTTCGGGAGCATCAGCACCACGCGCCAGTGAAATCGCGCTTGCACCGGACCGTTTTCGAGCGCGATCTCGGCGCGACCCAGCTCGCCGATCAGGCTTACCGGACCGGGATCGATCGCGGCCTCGAACCGTGGCGTCGCACTCGAGCCCGGCCGCCCCAGGTCGAAGCCGCCGTCGCGCCGCTGCCGGACGAACGCGAAGTCCACCGCCCTCCACGCGCGCTCCGCCGCCGCCGAATCCGCGTGCGACGCGGCGGTCATCAACAGCAGCATGGCGCCGGCCTGGGGCCCCGCACTCCAGCCGAGTGACGCGTCGTCGGGCGCCACGGCGCCGGCGCTGTCGGGCCACGACGATGCGAGCGCGGCCGCCACGTCGCCCCACGGCAGCGCCTGCAGCACCCGCACCTCGCGGTCCGAGACGACGTGGGCGAGAGCGGGCGCAACCGGCACCGCGAGTCCAATCGCCGCGGCCAGGGCAATCGGCGGCGCGGACTTCACCGAACGATCAGGCCCAGATATTCGGGGCCGGCACGACGCACCGCCGCGATCAGCGCCGAGTCGGGGAGCGAGGCGTCGCACTCGACGCGCGCACGCCGTTCGGCCAGGCTCACGCGCGCCGAGCGCACACCCTGAACGCGGGTCAACTGTCCCTCGATCTTTTCGACGCACGCGCTGCACGTCATGCCGCCGATCTCCAGGGTCACGGTGCGCGCGGGAGTCAGCGGGGAGCGAACCGCGGGCGCGCTTCGCGAGGCGACGCGCGCGCCCGAGTCCGAGTGGCCGCAGCCGGACAGCGCCAGCGCAACCGCGACCAGCGCCGGCATCCAGAGCATCGCGTGGCGCAATCCGGCTTTCGCGCCGCGCCCTGCTCCTGTAGCCTCGCGGCATGCGCAGGTTTCTGGCATCGCTTCTGTTCCTCGCGATCGTCGCCGCGCTCGCGCTGTTCGTATGGCCCACGCGCTGGCGCTACGACCACATCACCGTCGACGGCGACAACTATCTCGTCCGGGTGGACCGCATGAGCGGCCACGCCGACATCCTGGTGCCCGAGCAGGGCTGGACTCCCTCCGAACAGCCCTGGGACCAGGAGCCCGCTCCCCAGGACGATCGGCACACTTCCACCCCGGGTTCATGACTCGATCGAGGCCGCGCCCGGCGCGGGCTCGCCCGAATCGGAAGCCACCGGCCCCGGCGGCCGCGCTGGCCGCCCTCGAACGCGTGGTACGAGAGTACCGAGCCGGCGCGGCGCGCCTCAAGCTCGCCTTGCTCGACGCGCTCGAGGACACGCACCTCGAGCGGGCCGGCGAGGTGCTGCGGCTCCATGAAGCGCTGTGCTTCCTCAGCGCCTATCCCGATTCGCGCGCGGTCGAACGCCGCGCCCGCGCCCTGCTCTCGGCGTTCTGCCGCCGCGAGGATCTCCGGCGGCATCGCGAGGCCCTGGCCGACAGCGGCATCGCCGGCACTCCGATCCGCTACCGCTTCTTCAGCCCCACCGCGCGCTGGCTCGCCGAGCGCTGGCCGGATCAGCTCGCGATCGACTGGAAGGATTTCGATCAGCGCGATCGCGTCGAGACCTTCCTGCCGTTGTTCGCGCTGGCCGCCGAGACGCCCGGCCTCGACGAATACGATCTCGGCGCGCGCGGCTGGCTCAAGGCCATGCGAGCGCCGCGCTCGAACGAGGCGGCGTTCTTCATCCGGCGCTTCGCGGCGATCGCCGCCAGCGACGTGGTGCGTGAAGCCCTGTGGGACGAGCTCGACACACCCTTCTCGCTCGCGCCGCGAACGATCGGCAAGAGTCTCACGCCCGCGCGAACCCTGGAGCTCCACGCCCGCGCGCCGCGCGCCTTCCAGCGGCGGGCGCTCGATCGCGGGCGCCCGAAGCTGCGCGCCGAGATCCGCCGGGGACCCCGCCGGGTTCGCGACTGTTCGCCCGGCGAAGCTCGCGCGCTGATCGACCTCGCGCGCGGCGCCATGATCACGCGCAGCCGCGATCTCGACGCGTTCTCCTACGCCGATCCGCGCGACGTGCGGCTGGTGGACTGCGGCGAAGGGCTGGCGTTCGCCTGCATCGGCGTCCAGCCCGCGCGGCGCCTGATGCTCGAGGCGGTCTACGCGTTCCTGACGCTGCGCAACGGCGTGCCGATCGGCTACGTCCTGAACAGCGCGCTGTTCGGCTCGGCCGAGATGGCCTACAACGTGTTCGACACCTTCCGCGGCGCCGAGGCTGGCAAGGTCTATGGCCGCGCGCTGGCGATGGTGCGGCACCTGTTCGGCGCCAGCGCCTTCACCATCGTTCCTTACCAGCTCGGGCACCTGAACGACGAGGCGATCGAATCCGGCGCGTGGTGGTTCTATCGCAAGCTCGGCTACGCGCCGCGCGATCGCGCCACCGCAAAGCTGATGCACGCAGAAGAGGCGAAGCTCGAGCGCGATTCCGGGCACCGCAGCTCGGCCGCCGTCCTGCGGCGACTGGCGCGGGAGAACCTCTACTTCCACGCCGGGCGCGAACGCGACGACGTCATGGGCCTGCTGCCGCTGCCCAGCGTGGGCCTCGCGGTCACCCGCTTTCTCGCCGCCAACTGGGGCGACGATCGCGAACGCGCCGAGCGCGAGTGCGTGGCCGAGGCCGCGCGGCTGCTCGAAGTCGGCCGGGAGGGCCCGCGCGGGTTCAGCGACGATCAGCGCGATTGGTGGCGGCGCTGGGCCCCGCTGGTCTGCGTGCTGCCCGGGCTCGAGGGCTGGAGCGCCGGCGAGCGCCGAGGGCTGGTCGAGGTGATCGGCTCAAAAGGCGGCCCGCGCGAATCCGAGTTCGTCCTGCGTTTCGATCGCCACCGAAAGCTGCGCGAAGCCATCCGCGCGATCGCGGTGAAGACCCGGACCTGAGCGGGCGCCCCGCTCCCGGAGCGAGCCGAACTAGCGGATCAGGTAGTGAATCAGGCCGAAGCCGCGCGCCATGAACGCGGCCACGAACACGATCACCCCGACCAGCGCCATCTCGATGTGATTGAGAGTGTAGAGCAGCCGTGCCGAGGACAGGTCGGGCACCTCGTCCTTGGCCAGCGCGATCCGCCAGCGCATGAAGGTGAGCATCGGCATCAGCTCGAGCAGCAGCACCAGAATCACCAGTCCGAGCTTCAGGTGGAAGAGCCAGTTGTGCAGGTAGTACTCGGAACCCTTCTCGAAGCCCCCGAAGGCGCGCAGCAGCCCGGTCAGGATCCAGACCAGCGCCGCCACGCCCCAGAGATTGTCGGCCGTCAGCACGCGCCGGATACCGGCGGCATCGAGCGTGCCCCTCAGCGCGCGGCCGCGGAGGAACACCGCCGGAAGTCCCACGCCGAGGGCCAGCAGGTGAAGCGCCGAGAGCACCGCGGCGGCGGCGCGAATCGAGTTGAACGAGTTCATACCCGCTCCGAGGCTGAGTCGGCCGCCCGGGTGGCGACCGTCACGACGCGGCAGGGTGCGACAACTCCCCGGTGACGCGCAACCACTCCTCGAGGAAGTGGGCCGTGGTGTCGATCGAGGCGAGCCAGCCGGTGGCCGCGGTGGGCTGATCTCGTGGTCCCACGCGGATCCCGAAGCCGCCGCCCTTCACCGCCACGAACGCGTCCTCGTCGGTGAAGTCGTCGCCCACATACACCGGGAGCGCGCCCGCGTCCACCCGTTCGATCAGCTCGCGCACCGCCGTTCCCTTGTTGCGTCCGGCGGCGCGCAGCTCGAGCCCGCCGTGGATCGGATCGAGCCGCAGCGAGCCGGCGATGTCGGTCTCGTGCCACAACTCCCGCGCTTCGCGGGCCAATGAGTCGGCCCGATCCGGCGGGAGATCGCGCAGGTGCAGCACCAGTCCGGTGCGCTTGCGCTCGAGCCTTTCGCCGAGGCCGCGCGCGCGCGCGGAGGATTCGGCGTCGTCGAGCGCCCGCGCCGCCGCCGCCGGGAGCGGCGCCGGCCGATCAGCCCCGCCCGCCTCGCGCACTTCCCAGCCGTGCTCGGCGATCCGCGTGACGCGCAGGCCCCCGGTGAGCTTCAGCAGCTCGTCCATCCCGCGCCCCGAAACGATGGCAAGCGCCGTGTCGGGTCGCGCCGAGAGCGTTCGCAGCGCCGCGAACGTCCGCGGCGGCAGGGTCGCGTCCATCCGATTCAGGCGGAGCGGCGCCAGCGTGCCGTCGTAGTCGAGCATCAGCAGCCGCCGCGCGGCGCGAATGACCGCCGGCCACAGGTCGTGCGGAAGATCCAACAGGTCGTTCACTTGCGTGAGGCTCGCTCCGAACGGTTTGACCGGATCACCTGCCGCGAGAATACTAGCCGCAGCGCGCATTCCTGAATCGCCGCAGGTTGCGCGCCGGCCAGATCGAGAGCCCCAGATGCAAATTCCCTCGCGGCTGCGCTCGGCGCTCGGGCGAGCCGCCACACGTACCCGGATGCGGGCCGATTCGCCGCCCCGCACCTCGCGCCAGCAGCTCGCGGAGTGGGCTCGAGCCCACCTTCCCGGCCGGCAGCTCGTGGTCGTCTCCAATCGCGAGCCCTATTCGCACCAGCGCCATGGTGGCGAAATCGGCTGGGTGCGCAACGCCGGCGGGCTCACCGTGGCGCTCGACGCGGTGGCGCAGGCGCTGGGTGGCACCTGGGTAGCGCACGGCAGCGGCAATGCCGACCGCGAGGTCGTGGATGAGCACGATCGCGTCGGCTGCCCGCCCGATCATCCGCGCTATCAGCTCCGGCGAATCTGGCTCTCCGACGAGGATCACCGGCGCTACTACTCGGGCTTCGCCAACAGCGCGCTGTGGCCGCTGTGCCACATCGTCTACGTTCGGCCGCGCTTCCGGCTCGACGACTGGGAACGCTATGTCGAGGTGAATCGCCGCTTCGCCGAGGCCGCGCTCGAGGAGGTCGGCGACCGGCCATCGATCGTTCTGCTCCAGGACTACCACCTCGCGCTGTGCGCCCGATTCATCAAGCAGAAGCGCCCCGACCTGCAGGTGGCGATGTTCTGGCACATCCCGTGGCCCAATCCCGAGGTGTTTCGCGTTCTGCCGTGGGGGCGCGAGCTGCTCGAGGGAATGCTCGCCAATGACGTCGTCGGGTTCCATCTCGATCTGCACGCGCTGAATTTTCTCGACGGCGTGGCCAATACGCTCGAGGCGCGCATCCATCGCGAACGGATGGCGGTGGATCGAGGCGGCCGGCGAACCTGGGTACGCAGCTTTCCGATCTCGGTGGACAGCGAAGAGATCTCGACGCTCGCAGAATCGCCGGCGACGCGCGCGCGCGCGACGGCGATCCGCGAGGAGCTCGGACTGATCGACTGCCGCGTCGGTCTGGGCGTGGATCGACTCGACTACACCAAGGGTTTGCCTGAGCGCTTCGACGCGATCGGCCGACTGTTCGAGAAGCACCCCGAATGGGTCGGGCGCTTCGCGTTCATCCAGATCGCCGTGCCGTCGCGCATCGAGCTGCCGGAGTATCAGCGCGTGCGGCAGGAGACCCGGCGCTGGGTGCGAATACTGAACGAGCGCTTCCCGCGACCCGGAGGCCCGACCGTGCACCTGATCGAAGGGAATCTGGACTTCCGCGAGCTGGTGCCCTACTACCGGCTCGCCGATCTGTGCCTGGTGACCGCCCTCCACGACGGCATGAATCTGGTGGCCAAGGAGTACGTCGCCGCCTCTCCCGATCTCGACGGCGCGCTGGTGATTTCGCCGTTCACCGGCGCGGCGCGCGAGCTGGCGCGCGCCTGGGTGGTGTCGCCCTTCGACCGGGAGGGACTGGCCGACGTCTGCCACGCGGCGCTGAGCGAACCGGTCGAGGCGCGCCAGGCACGCATGGCCGCGCTGCGCGAGACCGTGCTGCGCAGGAATGTCTTCGACTGGGCACTCGACGTGCTCGACACCACGCTGCGCCTGAGTCTGCAGACGCCCGAGCCCGCCCCGAGCGAGGCGAGCCGAATCGCGGAAGCCGGCGAGCCGGCCGGCCCCGACCCACCGAACTCCCCGGGGAGGTAATCCATGCACCCGATGTTGATCCTGCAGGTGACATCCGCGGCCGGCCTCGGCCAGCGACTCTCGGACTTCGGCCTAAGGGCGCGCGATTTCGCCATCGAGCTCGGCATCGCGCTGCTGGTGGTGCTGGTGGGCTGGGCGCTCGCCACCGCCCTGTTCGGCCTGACGCGCGCCCTGCTGCGCGCACTGCGCTTCAACCAGGGCATGCAGCGCCTGCTGGGTGGCAGCCCCGCGGCGGCGCACGAACCGGCGGTGCTGGCGGCGTGGGCGATCTACTGGACCACGGTGACCGTGGCCATCCTGATCGCGCTCGACCTGCTCGGCGTCCCGGCCGGACCCTCGATGGGATCGCGCCTCGCCGAGGTGCTGCCGCGCATTCTCACCGCCGGATTCCTGTTCGCGGTCGGCACACTGATGGCCGCAGTGCTGGGTGGCCTCAGCCGCCGCTTCTTCGAGAGCGCCGGCCTCGGCGGCGCCCGACTGCGCGGGCGGCTGGTGAGCGGCGTGCTCACCGGCTTCGCCGCGCTGCTGGCGGTCGAGCAGCTCGGACTCGCGGCACAGTTCGTGATGGCGCTCGGCGTGGTGACGGTGGGCGCAGTCGGGCTGGGGCTGGCGCTCGCCTTCGGGCTCGGCTGCCGCGACCTGGCGCGTGACTTCGTGATCGAGTACCTGCGCTCGCTCGACGAACCCGAACGCCAGCCGCCCCGATGAACGAGGCGGCACCGCCGGCCGCGAAGGCCGCGCATCCGCTCTCGGGCGTCGTTCATCTGGTACGCCCGGTGGGCCCGCGCGCCCGGGGTCTTGCTTCGCTGCGCACCGCCATCGCCGAGCTCCCCGATCGGTCGCTCTTCTACCACTGCGTGCATCAGCGCCTGCGGCACCCGAGCGGCGACGAGCCGCCGCCGGATGATCTTGCGGCCTGGGCGGCGACCGTGCTGCAGGATCGCGAGGCCGCCGAACGGCTGGCGTTCGCGGCCCAAACCCGCAACGGCGGGGCGAGCGAGCTGCGCGCGGCGCTGCTCGAGGTGCTCGACGCGCTGGTCTCGCGCTCACGTCACGACGTCGAGGTGCCCGACGAGGCGGCACTCGTGCTCCTGTCCGCGGAATCCGTCCCGATCGCGACCGGACGCGAGCCTTCGAGCGGCGCCGATCTGCTCGAGGATCTCGCGAACTCGCACGTCGAGGTGTGGTTCTACCACCTCGTCGAACAGCCGTGGTTCGATTCGGGTCGAACTCCGTTGCTCGAATGGCTGCGCGCCAGCGGCGAGGAGCGGCTGGCCGCGCTGCTCGCGGAGTTCGCGGACGGCCATCTCGCGCTGCTCGCGGCGCGCGAGCGCGTGCTGCGCCGCTGGCGCATGAGCACGTTGCCCCGACGCCTGGCCGACGCTGGCCGCTCGCCCGACGTCTCGCGCCGCGAGGCCGGGCGCGACGCCGTGACGCGCCTGGTGCGTCGCGTTCGGCGGGCGAGCGGCCCGGGGTCATGAGCACGGAAACCGGAGCCCGCGCCGAGTCGCTCGTCGACGGCTATCGCGCCGTCGCCGGCGATCACGCGATCGAGGTGCTCGAGCGGCTCGCCTTCGAGCTGCGCGGCCATCGCCTGGTGATGGTCAACTCGACCGCCACCGGCGGCGGCGTGGCCGAGATCCTCCACCGGCTGGTGCGGCTGTTCGAGGAGCTGGGGCTGCCGATCGCGTGGGAGGTGATGCCGGGCGACGCGCGCTTCTACGCCATCACCAAGTCACTCCACAACGCGCTGCACGGCGTGCGTGTCGAGCTGACGGGCTCGGATCGCGATCACTTCATGGACGTGAGCCGCGAGGCTGCGAAGACGCTGGCGCTGGATGGCGACCTGATCATGATCCACGACCCGCAGCCTGCGGCGCTGGCGTCGCTGAGGCGAAAACCGGGCCAGCACTGGGTGTGGCGCTGCCACATCGATCTCTCGCACCGGACGCCCGAGGCCTGGGAGTTCCTCGAGCCGCACCTGCTCTACTACGACGCCGCGATCTGCTCGCACCCGGATTTCGCCTCGGGCCTGCCGGTCCCCGGCTTCCTCTCGGCGCCCTCGATCGATCCGCTCTCCGACAAGAATCGCCCGCTCGAGGAAGCCGAGGTGGACTCGTTGCTCGCGCCCTTCGCGCTGCCGGCCAACACGCCGCTCGTCACTCAGGTGTCGCGCTTCGATCGGCTGAAGGACCCCGCCGGCGTGGTGGAGGCATTTCGACTCGCGCGACGCCGGACCCGCGCACACCTGGTGCTGGCCGGCGGCACCGCCGACGACGACCCCGAGGGCGCGGCGGTACTGGCCGAGGTGCGGCAGCAGGTGGGGAACGCGCGCGACGTGACCCTGCTCGCGCTTCCGCCCGACAGTCACCTCGCGATCAACGCGCTCCAGCGCCGATCGACGGTGGTGGTCCAGAAATCGCTGCGCGAGGGCTTCGCGCTCACGGTGTCGGAAGCGCTGTGGAAGGAGCGCGCGGTGGTGGCGAGCGCGGTGGGAGGCATCCCGCTCCAGGTCCTGCACGAGCGCACCGGCCTGCTGGTGCGCTCGATCGAGGGCTGCGCGCTTCAGATGCTCCGCCTGCTGCACGGGCCGGCGCTGCGGCGTCGACTTGGCCGCAACGGCCGCGAGCACGTGCGGGCGCATTTCCTGCACCCGCGCGAGGGCCGCGACTACCTGGCGCTGTTCCTGTACCTGCTGCGGCGGGTCGAGGCGGTGAAGAGCGGCGGGTGAGCTTTATCCGCCCTGGAGATCGCGTTTGAGCTCGTCGCCGGGACGCGCCGGCTTCATGAAGTACCACCAGTGTCCCTGGGCGTCCCAGGCGTTGGCGGCCGCGAGCCGCGGCCCCCACAGGCAGCGCGCGGCCGGCACCAGCGCCGAGCGCGCGCGCTGGTCGGCGGCCTCGAGCTTGCGGCGCAGCGCCGGCGGCAGGACCTTCGGCACCGCCGCGATCGCGGCCGCGATCAGCTCGCGCACGTCCATGTCGTTGAGGTAGTCGTCGAGCCCGACCGCATAGCCGGTCACGATCTCCTCGGCGATCCGCTCCCAGTCCTCGATCAGGCCGGCGAGGCCGGCGTTCGCCACCGGCTCCGGGCAGCCGCGCGCGCGCAGGAAATCGCGAACCTCTTCGGCGCTCATGGTCCCTCGTGTGAGCGGCTCTTCTGCCGCTCGAAATAGGCCTCGCCGTCGCGAGGCCGGAAATAGGTGCGGATGGTCCCGTCGGAGTCGTAGGCGATGAATGCTCCGCTCTCGCGATCGAACTTGCAGGTCACGGCATCGTTGCGCACGAACTCGACCACATCGCGTCCCTTCCGCCGGTCGCGCAGCGTCTGGGCCATGCGCAGGTACTCCTCGGCCGAGCGGGCGTGGAACTCCCGGCCGTGCTTGCGGAAGTGCTCCTCGAGCAGCTCGCGCGAGCGGAAACCGATCTCGGGGTGCCGGGGCTGAATACCGAGATCCTGGTCGGGCGCGACTTCGACGGCGCGCGCCACCCCCGCCGCCGAATCGATGGCGCTCGGGCGATTGGCCGGCGGCGCGGGCGCCCAGTGGCTGACCGCTCGGGGCAGCGCCAGCACCGCCACCAGCGCGGCCAGCACCGCCACCAGAAACCAGAATCTCCGATCCCTGAGCATCGACCTCCGAGCCGAAGGGACTACAGGATGCGCTTGCCGAGCGCGCTCTGCGCCAGCTCGGCGGCGAGGATGCCGGTCATGTTCTGGCTGTCGAGCACCGGATTCACTTCGACCAGATCGAGGGCCACGATCGAGGCGCGATCACTGAGCATCTCCATCGCCAGATGCGCCTCGCGATACGTGATCCCGCCCCACACCGGCGTTCCGGTGCCGGGCGCGTCTTCGGGATCCACGACGTCGAGATCGAACGAGACGTGGATGCCGGCGGAGTTGTCGCTGGCGAGGCCGATCGCTTCGTCCACCACGTCGCGCATGCCGCGCTCGTCGATGTCGCGCATGGTGTAGACGGTGGCGCCGCTCTTCCGCAGGATCTGCCGCTCCCCCGGATCCAGGTCGCGACAGCCGATCAGCACGGTGTTGTTGGGCAGCACCTTGGGTGCGCGGCCGCCCAGGTTGACCAGATCGCTGTCGCCGAGCCCCAGCGAGACCGCCAGCGACATGCCGTGAATGTTTCCGGACGGCGTGGTCTCGGGCGTGTTGGCGTCACCGTGAGCGTCGAACCAGATCAGGCCGATGTTTTCGTTCGAGCGCGCGAAGTGGGCGCTCGAGCCCGCCACCGAGCCGATCGCGATGCTGTGGTCGCCGCCCAGCACCAGCGGCATGCGGCCCTCGCCGAGGCTGCGTTCGACCTGCTTCCTGAGCTCGTCGCAGGCGGCCAGGATCGGCGCCTTGTAACGGAGCTTGCCGGCGCCCACCTTCTGGGTCTCGGGGATCACCACATCGATGTCACCGAAGTCGGTGACCTTGTGCCCCAGCCCCTCGAGCCGGGGCTCGAGGTCGGCGATCCGGATCGCCGAGGGGCCCATGTCGACCCCCCGTCGACCCGCCCCGAGATCCACCGGAATGCCGATGATTTCCACGTTCCGTCGTCGAGTCGTCATCGAATCGCGGACAATAGCAGCGGGCGCGAGACGAGCCAAGATTCCGGAACCGCTCGGCTCGAATGGGTGGTAGAGATAAGCGCAGCGCCGGCACCGCTCTTGCCCCACCAGGACGGCCCCGGCGCGAGGGCTCGCCATTCGCTGTCCCGCCGGGTGTTCCCATTTCCCGAGCATTGCGGATTGCCATGGGATTCTCGACTGTTCGTGCACAACGAGAGTCGGGCCCGCCCCCGGCCACGCTCCGGCCGGTGGGTGGCCCGCGTGCAGCCACCGGGGCCGGGCGCCGCGGACGGGCCGATTTCTGGGCGGTGCTGGCGCTGCTCGCCCCCCCGGTCGCGATCACGGCGTGGGGCTGGCGCTACTACACGCTCGCTCCGGCCGGCCGGCTCCGCCATCCGCTCCACGCGCTGCTCAAGCCCTCGGGTCCGATCGGGCTCTGGCTCGGCGTCGCCGGGCTCGCGCTGTTCCTGTTCATGTGGGCGTACGCGATCCGGAAGTCGGCGCGCTGGCTTTCCTGGACCGGCGCGATCGGTTCGTGGCTGCGCGTGCACATCGTGATCGGGCTCGCGCTCCCGGTGATCGTGGCGGTGCACGCCGGCTGGCGCTTCGACGGCCTGATCGGCCTCGGCTACCTGTCCATGTTCGTGGTGGCGTTGTCCGGGATCGTCGGCCGCTATCTGTACACGCACATTCCCCGGCGCCGGAACGGCGTCGAGATGTCGATCGAAGACGTGAGCCAGGAGCGCCGCACGCTCCTCACTCACATCGCCGCCGTCACCGGACTCGAACCCATGGCGGTCGAGCGCGCGCTGGCCGTGGATCCCGCGCCCTACCAGGGGCTCGATCCGATCCGTACGGTGATGCGCCTGATTCGCGACGATTTCCAGCGCGGCCGGATGATTCGCCAACTCCGCGAGCAGTGGTCGCGCCCGCGGCCCGGCACGCGCCCGCTCGACGACCAGGCGCTCGACGACACGCTGCGGCTCGCGCGCCGCGAGATCCGGCTCCAGCAGGAGGTCCACGTGCTGGACGCCGCCCGCCGCCTGTTCGGAGCCTGGCACGTGTTCCACCGGCCGTTTGCCGCGACCGCGCTGATCGCGGTGCTGGTGCACGTGGTGGTCGCGATCTGGGTGGGCGGCGTCGGCGGTTTCTCGATGGGGCGCTGACGTGCTGCTCACGGTGATCGCGTTTGCCGCCCTCACCGGAGTGTTCGTGGCTCTGCACCTGCGCCGCGCGCCGGGTGCGCGCGCGGCCGAGATCCGCTGCCCGCGCTGCCGCAAGGCGGTGCCGCAGGGCGCGAGCCACTGCCCGAGCTGTCGCGCGCCGCTCCAGGCGTTCGAGCTGGCCACCGCGCGCGTGGTGAGCGGCGCGCCGGCGGCCTCCGGCCCGCGTCACGCGGTGGTGCGCGCCGACGTGTGCGTGGGCTGCGGCGCGTGCGTGGACGTTTGCCCGGAGCCGGGGGCGATCCGACTCGAAAACAAGCTCGCGATCGTCAATCTCGATCTGTGCAAGGGCCATGGGAACTGCGCCGAGGCCTGCCCGGTGAGCGGCATCGTGATCACCGCCGGTGAATCGGTACAGCGCCTGCAGGTGCCGCTGGTCAGTCCCGACTTCGAGAGCAACGTGCCCGGGATGTACGTGGTCGGCGAGCTGGGTGGCCGTGGACTGATCAAGAACGCCGTCAACGAGGGCAAGCTCGCCATCGAGCACGTCGCGCGCACGCTGGCGGCCTCACGCGCGCCGGCGGGTCCCGGCGTCTACGACGTGGTGATCGTCGGCGCCGGACCGGCTGGATTGTCGGCCGGGCTCGAAGCGCTGAGCTCGCGGCTCAACTACCTGATCCTCGAGCAGGGAACGCTGGCCGATACGATCGCCAAGTATCCGCGCGAGAAGGTGCTGTTCGCGGAGCCCCTGCGCGTCCCGCTCTACGGCGATCTCTGGGTGGCGGACGCATCCAAGGAGTCGCTGCTCAAAGTGTGGCAGACCGCGATCGAGAAGACCGGCCTCCGGGTGACGACCGGGCAGCGCGTCGAGAACGTGGTGCGCGAGGCGAGCGGTTTCATCGTCCGCACCGCGCAGGGGGAGCACCGCGGGCGACGCGTGGTCCTGGCGATGGGCCGGCGCGGCACCCCGCGGCGTCTGGGCGTGACCGGGGAAGATCTCGACAAGGTGTTCTACGAGATCGTCGAAATGGAAGCCTTCGCGGGCAAGCGCATGCTGGTGGTGGGCGGCGGCGACAGCGCGATCGAATCCGCACTCGGACTCGCCAACCAGAAGGGCACCACCGTCACCCTGTCCTACCGCGGAACGGAGTTCGCGCGGGTGAAGGAACGCAACCAGGAGAAGATCGACGCCGCCGTGAAGGCGGGCAAGGTCGAGCTCCTGCTGCAGAGCCAGGTGAAGGAGATCCGCCCCGACGTCGTCGCGCTCGAGCACCAGGGCGCGCTGCGACTCCTGCCCAACGACGCCGTCGTGGTCCGCATCGGAGGCGAAGCGCCCTACCCGTTCCTCGAGCGGATGGGCGTGCGCATCGTGAAGAAGGAAATGGCCGTGGACCTGGAGGCCACCGGAAAGCACGGATGAATTCCTGGTGCCGATTCACCCTCGCCCGCCACGCCGCAGCGTTCCTCCTCGCCCTGCTCCTCGCCGGGTCCGTTCCCGCGCGCGCCCAGGTGTCGCCCGGGCCGCTCTCGAACGCGCACGCCTCGCTCGACGGCGCGACGCAGTGCTTCCAGTGCCACGCCGCGAAGCTCGGCAAGTCCGGCATGGACGAGCGCTGCCTCGCCTGCCACACCGAGATCGGCTGGATGAAGACGCGCAATCGCGGCACGCACGCGCGGCTGAACGGCAAGGAGTGCGTGAGCTGCCACCCCGACCACGGCGGGCGCGACTTCAAGCTGATCGTCTGGGAGTCCGGGACGCCGGAGAAGTTCGACCACCAGAAGACGGGTTACGCGCTCGAGGGCAAGCACGCGCAGGCCGCGTGCGCCAAGTGCCACAAGCCCGACTTCCAGAGGTCGGGCGCGGTGCCGCTCATCCGCCGCAAGGACAAGTCCGCGAGCTGGCTCGGGCTCGAGACCGCGTGCAAGGACTGCCACCAGGACTTCCACCGCGGCCAGCTCGGCACGCAGTGCGAGTAGTGCCACGACCCGAAGGCGTTCAAGCCGGCGCCGGCGTTCGACCACGCGAAGTCGGCGTTCCCGCTGACGGGCGCGCACCAGAAGGTCGAGTGCGCGAAGTGCCACCTCGCGCCGCAGGTCGTGACCGCGAAGGACGACAAGGGCCAGCCGCTCGCGCAGTGGAAGCCGCTGCCGCACGAGGTGTGCACGGACTGCCACAAGGACCCGCACG